>CAYZHI010000015.1:0-20034 GCA_964477335.1 uncultured Caldilineaceae bacterium
CTGAGGTAGCAACCAGCCAGTGATAGAGGTCGCTATTCCGCTCAGCCCGGGCAATTTCAGCGTGGTTGCGCCTGATGATGTACACCTGTTTCAACAGAGTCCGTTGTTCGCTGCGCAGATTCAAACGCTCCATAAAGGCTTCCAACTCATCCTTGGCAAAGTCAAAGGTCATCAAAGCCAGGTAATGAATGGGCTGGGGTGAAAAACCGGCCCAGGGAGTATTGTCAAGGCCGCGACGCAATTTTTGCACCCGGTCAACCAGCCAGTCGTCGACCATCAGACCAGGGTGCATAGCGGCCAGAATACCCAGTTGATCGAGCTGCAACAGCGCTTTTTCCGGGGCGCGCTCGCGAAAAATCAGCGCCAGCTCATTATAGATGCGCTCACCGCTAACCCGTTCCAGCAGGTCAAGGGCGTTGTCCAACAATTCGGCGGTGCGCTCCTCCAGGTAGAAATCAAGCCGGGCGAGCAGGCGAGCTGCCCGGAGCATGCGGGTGGGGTCTTCCACAAAGCTGAGGCTGTGCAGCACGCGGATGAGGCGATCCTCCAGATCGCTGCGGCCGCCGTAAAAATCAAGCATCTCCCCAAAATAATCGGGCGACAAACGCAGCGCCAGGGTGTTGATGGTAAAATCACGGCGGTGCAGGTCTTGCCGGATCGAGCTGCGCTCTACTTCCGGCAGGGCCGAGGGATGCTGGTATAATTCGGTTCGGGCGGTTACGAAATCAAGGGAACTAAGCCGGGCGCCCCGGTTGCCCCGGCCAGAGTCAAAGGGAACCGGCCGATCCAGAATCCATTTGGCCGTCCCAAAACGGCTGTGGCTGACCACCCGCCCGCCATTGCGCTCGGCCAGACGGCGGGCCAGGGCGATGGCATCCCCTTCTACCACCAAATCAAGATCAAAACGGGGGCTGGTTCTGGCGGCGGCCGAGCCGTTCTCATTCAACATCGTCAATAAAAGGTCACGCACAAAACCGCCAACAAGATAGAGCGTGTCGCCTTGACCGGCGGCCAGTTCACCGGCCTCGTGCAGCAACTTGAGCAATGGTTCGGACAAAGTTTGGTCCAATTGGTTGGTCAGGTTTAGCCGGGTGGGCGGTTCCTCTTTGGCCAGGTGCCAGAAGTTGATCAGATCGGTTCGGGTGACAATGCCGATGATCTCACCGCCGGGCCGGTCGACCACCGGCACCTGGCCAATTTGCTGTTCAACCATCAGGCTTTGGACTGCGTCAATCCCATCGGTCGGGGTCACATAGAACTCGCCTTTGGTGATTAAATGGTCAATGGCCGCCCCGGCCAGCTTGTGGCGCAGGGCCTTATCAATCTCGCGGCGGGAGATGACGCCGACGATGCGACCGGTATCGGCCTCAACCACGGGAAAGCCTTCGTGACCGTAACGATCCATCATCGCCGCGGCATGGCGCACCGTATCGGTGGGAGCCAGGGTGCGGGCGCCTCTGGACATAATTTGGCCAACGGTAACAGCCGGTTGAACCTGCAACTGCAACAGGTTGGCCAGCTCCTTTTTCAACCGGGGTAACTCTATCTCTTTGATCAAAGCCGCGGCTGCCCGGGGATGGCCGCCGCCGCCAAAGAAGTTGGTCAGCCGGCCCACGTCAATGGCATCGGTGGTGGAGCGGGCCACCATCTGGATGTGATCGACCATTTGCACCATGATGAACAGGGCATCAGGCCGGTACAAATCCCGCAGCCGGTGGGCCAGATTGCTGATCTCTTCCACGTAATGATCGACACGGGCCAGGCTAATCATAACTGTGTGACCGTGGATGGTGTGCGTTTCCAAATTGTTGACCAGTTGCTCGTATAACGCCCGCTGTGGTTCACTCATGGGGTAGTTAAGATAGTCGCGGGCAATGTCCAGGCGAGCCCGCCCCTCGGCCAGCAGCCACGAGGCGGCCTGCAAATCCCGGGCGGTCGTGTTGGCGTAGGTCAGCGAGCCGGTGTCTTCATAAATGCCCAGGAGCAACAGTGTGCCCTGGATGGGCGTTAGCCGTACGGGGAGTTCCCGAATCTGTTCGACCAGCAGGGTTACCGTGGCGCCGGTATCAGTCAGGCTGAGAATGACCCCTTCGGACGGCTGCTGGTACAGATCGTGATGGTCAATGATGTGAATTTGGGGCTGAGCCACCAGCCCTTTCATCGTCGGCACCTGCTGGCTGTCAACCACGGTGATCCGGTCGACCGGCTCCCGGTCCAATTCATGCTGGCGCACAAAGGGCAACCGGTTTTCATAAAGAGTCACAAAATCCCGCACATTGCGGTTGAGGGGACTGGGCAATACCGGCCTGGCCTCTGGATAAAGCAACCATGCGCCCAGCAACGAAGCTACCGCATCAAAATCGGCATTGGGATGCGTGACAATAACGTGCATGGTTAAAGTATACCACGTAACTTTCAGCCGGGCTGGGGGTTATTCATCCAAGAAAGGTGTAACCTGATCCAGCAGTTCCGTCGTGGAAATAACCCCACTTAGCCGAACCAGTTCCAGTCCAAACTTGAATAGAATGAAAGTCGGCACGGTGAAAACATTATACTTGGAGGTAATCGTCGGGTTTGCCTCAATGTCCAACCCCACGATCTTGAGCCGATCCTGATACTCGGTGGCGAGCTGGGCCAACTGGACGGCCATCGTCCGGCTAAGGCCGGACCAGGACGCCAGGAACTCGGTTAGCACCGGAATATCACACTTGAGCACCTCGGCGTCAAAACTGTTATCGGTAACATGGACTAGATCAGGCATACTTTCTTTTCCTCGATGAACAGATTTATTGACTCAACTATACTCTGACTGGTAACCGCTGTCAAAGGCCAACAGTCTGAAACGAACCATTCCGTCACATTGAAGATTTGACACAGTTTCCAAATCGGTCTATTATTACAAATGTTCAATTCTTTTAGCTTCTGCACCTTTGCTCAAATATTGCCCCAATCAGACACCCAATATAGTAGTTTTTTTTGCATTTTTAGAGGTATTGACTCCGGTTAAGTGATTTGACAGTCTAGGAAAAAAGTGCTACTATAGCAAATGTTCATTTTCAAAATGTCAATGTACATTTGTTCAAAAATAAACACTTCAATTCTAGCTCTTGCAACACCTTCAGTTTCATTTTTCTAGAAAATTTTTGAACCTCTCCTGATCGAAATCTACCCAAGCCGATGGTTGGGTTGGCAACTTGCCTCACAGGAGTCTGGTTCTCGCTATTCAAGCAGTGGTACCCGGTAGATTAGCTATGTTTGACAAAGCGGTCAATAGCTTCAACTTAAGCCAAGTTTGGTGGGGTTGGGGTCACAACGGGACCCCGGCCTATGGTAGCAATCATAAAGGCATAAGGAACCTTAGCTTAAAGCTAACTATCCTTATGCCTTTTTGATTTTGGCCAGGTCTGGCGGCGCCGGCCGAGAGGTCAAAAAAGCTGAGGCAGCCCCAAGTCAAGGCCTGGACCGTGGAACTGACTCCAGACTGAGAAAGGAGGTACTGAACTATCGATTAAACCATACCAAAGCGATATCCGTGGGAAGAAACCCGCCGGCTCTGCCACAACGAGAGCCAGGTTAGCCGGGTTTCCAGCAACCTAAGGTTCTTCATAAAAATTCAAAATTTTTGAAAGTGAGGGAGAATAACTATGATCGGCTTTTCGGGTGAACTCATTGGCACGCTGATCCTGATCCTGTTGGGTGACGGCGTTGTGGCCAATGTGGTGTTGAGCAAGAACAAAGGTGAGGGCGGCGGCTGGATCGTCATAACCGCAGGCTGGGGTTTCGCCGTGGCCATGGCCGTGTACGCTACCGGCTGGGTCAGCGGCGCTCATATCAATCCGGCAGTGACCATTGGCCTGGCTGCGGCCGGACTATTCCCTGTAGCCCAGGTGGTGCCCTACATCATTGCCCAATTCATCGGCGCCTTCCTCGGCGCAGTGCTGGTCTGGCTGGCTTACTATGAACATTTCAAAGCCAGCACCAATGCCGACCTGAAGCTGGCCGTCTTCTGCACGGCCCCGGCCATCCGCAGTCTTGGCTGGAACCTCATCACCGAAATCATCGGCACGATGATGCTGCTGTGGGGTGTGTTGGGAATTGGCGCGACCGGAAACAATATGCAAGGCTATCTGGCCCCCTACCTGGTCGGTATTTTGGTCTTCAGCATCGGCCTGTCCCTGGGTGGGCCGACCGGCTACGCCATCAACCCGGCCCGTGACCTGGGTCCCCGTATTGCCCACTTTGTGCTGCCCATCCCCGGCAAGCGGGACTCGGATTGGGGCTACTCCTGGGTGCCGGTGGTCGGCCCGGTCATCGGCGGTATCCTGGGCGCAGTGCTGTGGAAATTCGTTTTGCTGTCGATGTTTGGTGTTTGAGCCAACTTACGCCTGCTTAGAACCTGTCTCAAACATTTACGGCTGATGCTTCCCCCGGTGCTAGTGAAGTCCGGGGGATACCAATTCAACCTCGTGCGGACAGGTTCAAAAAAGATCAGGAGTTAAGGAAAGGAAGGGTGGTATGAAAAAATTAATCAACAAGCCAGAGGATGTGGTCAAACAATCTCTGGCAGGTGTGGCCGCGGCCCATGCTGACCTGGTTAAAGTACACTATGATCCTAATATAGTGGTCCGCGCCGACGCCCCGGTCAAGGGTAAGGTGGGTGTCATCTCCGGCGGCGGCAGCGGCCACGAGCCGATGCACGGCGGCTTTGTGGGCAAGGGCATGCTGGATGCGGCCTGCCCCGGCGACGTTTTTACCTCACCCACGCCGGACCAGATGGAAGCGGCCACCAAGGCCGTCAACGGCGGCGCCGGCGTCTTGCACATCGTCAAGAACTACACCGGCGACGTGATGAATTTTGAAATGGCCGCCGAGCTGTGCCAGGCCGAAGGCATCGAAGTGGCGGCGGTGGTGATCGATGACGACGTGGCCGTGCAAGACAGCCTCTACACCGCCGGACGCCGTGGCGTTGGCACAACGGTGCTGGCCGAAAAAATCTGCGGGGCCGGGGCCGAGCGAGGCTATGACCTGCAAAAAGTGGCCGATCTGTGCCGCAAGGTCAATGCCAATGGTCGCTCGATGGGCATGGCCCTGACCTCCTGCACCGTGCCGGCGGCCGGCAAGCCGACCTTCGATATCGGCGGCGACGAGATGGAGATCGGCATCGGCATCCACGGCGAACCGGGCCGGGAGCGGATGAAGGTCAAGAGCGCCCAAGAGATCGTGGAGATGATGGCCAATGCGGTCATCTCCGATCTGCCCTTCAAGAGCGGCGACAAGGTCATCGCTATGGTCAACGGTATGGGCGGCACGCCCCTGATCGAGCTTTATCTGGTTTTCAACGAACTGAACAAGATCTGCCAGGGCAAAGGCATTACCATTGCCCGCTCGTTGGTCGGCAACTATATCACCTCGCTGGAGATGGCCGGCTGCTCCATCACCCTGCTCAAGGCAGACGACGAGCTGCTGGGGCTGTGGGATGACCCGGTTCTGACGCCAGGATTACGTTGGGGAGTGTAACAAGATGGTCAGTCGAGATGAGCTACTAGCCTGGATTACGGCTTTGCAAAAAGTCTACAACGAAAACAAACAATATCTGACCGATTTGGACGCGGCTATCGGCGACGCCGACCATGGCATCAACATGAATCGCGGCTTTACCAATGCCGTGGATGACTTGACGAAAAATAACCCGTCCGATATTAGCAGCGTGCTCAAAACCGTAGCCATGGCCCTCATCCGGACCGTGGGCGGCGCGGCCGGGCCGTTGTATGGCACGTTTTTCATGCGGGCCAGCGCCGTGTGCGCCAACAAAACGGAGTTGGACGCGGCTGATGTGGTGGCTCTGTTTGAAGCCGGCCTGGACGGCGTCCTGCAGCGGGGCAAAGCCGAACTCAACGACAAAACGATGGTCGATGCCCAGAGGCCGGCGCTGGAGGCCATGAAGAAAGCCCTGGGCAACGGCTCGTCGCTGGCTGAAATCTTGCAGCAAGGCGTCGCCGCGGCTGAAGAGGGGATGAAGAATACCATTCCGCTGCAAGCCAGAAAAGGGCGGGCTAGCTATCTAGGCGAGCGCAGTATCGGTCACCAAGACCCCGGCGCCACCTCCTCTTACCTCATGCTCAAAACCGCGGCCGAAGTCTGGGGTTAGTGGTTATTCGGCTGACTTCACCGTCAAACTCAAGGGGCCAAGGAGATATCCTTTACGATCATTCTCGTTCCCAAAGCAAATGTGGGAACGAGAATGGCCCCTTGCGCCTTGAGACGTGCGTCAAGACGTATTATCAAAACCTCCGGGGCGAACGATCGTTCGCCCGGCGAAAAACATTTATGATTTCAAAGGAGAATCAAAAATGGCTAAATATGTGGCAGCAGTAGACCAGGGTACCACCAGTACCCGTTGCATGCTCTTCAACCACGCTGGCGAGTCGGTAGCGATTGACCAGATGGAGCACGAGCAAATCTATCCCAAACCGGGCTGGGTGGAGCACGACCCGCTGGAGATCTGGGCCCGCACCCAAGATGTGATCAAAGGGGCCTTGAAAAAAGCCGGGGCCACCGCCGCGGACATCGCCGCCATCGGGGTGACCAACCAGCGCGAAACCACGGTAGTCTGGGACAAGAACACCGGCAAGCCCTACTACAATGCCGTCGTCTGGCAAGATACCCGCACCGACAAAATCTGCAATGAGCTGGCCAAGGATGGCGGCCAGGATCGCTTCCGAGCACAAGTTGGGTTGCCCCTGGCCACCTACTTCTCCGGCCCCAAAGTCAAGTGGCTGCTGGAAAATGTGGATGGGCTGCGAGCTGCGGCGGAGAAGGGCGACGCCATCTTCGGCAACATCGACACTTATGTCATCTGGAACCTGACCGGCGGGCCGAAGGGCGGCGCTCACGTCACCGACGTGTCCAACGCCTCCCGGACGATGCTGATGGATTTGGACGGAACGCACTGGGATGATAACATTTTGAAGATTATGGGCATTCCCAAGTCCATGCTGCCGGAGATTCGCCCCTCCAGCGATCCCAAGATTTACGGTTACACCCCGGAAGATGGCCCGTTTGGCGGGCGGATCCCGGTTTGCGGCGATCTGGGCGACCAGCAAGCGGCCATGGTTGGGCAAGCCTGCCTCAGCCCCGGCGAGGCCAAGAACACCTACGGCACCGGCTGCTTTATGCTGCTGAACACCGGTCCCAACATTGTCCCCTCCAAGAGCGGCCTGCTGACCACGGCCTGCTACAAGTTTGGCGACGCGCCCACCGTCTACGCCCTGGAAGGCTCCATCGCTATCACCGGCGCCCTGGTCCAGTGGCTGCGCGACAACTTGAAACTGATCGAGAAGTCGCCCGATATCGAAGACCTGGCCAAGACGGTCGAGGACAACGGCGGCATCTACTTTGTGCCGGCCTTCTCCGGTCTCTTCGCCCCCTACTGGAAGAGCGACGCCCGCGGGGCTATCGTTGGCATGACCCGCTACGTCAACCGGGGTCACTTTGCCCGGGCCGCCCTGGAAGCGACCGCTTACCAGACCCGCGAGGTCCTGGACGCAATGAATGCTGACTCAGGGGTGGCCTTGACCGCTCTCAAAGTTGACGGCGGCATGGTGTTCAATGACCTGCTGATGCAGTTCCAGGCCGACGTGCTCGGTGTGCCGGTCATTCGCCCCAAGGTGGCCGAGACTACCGCCCTAGGCGCGGCCTACGCCGCCGGGTTGGCCGTTGGCTTCTGGGCCGGCGCGGATGACATCCGCAAGAACTGGTTGGTAGACAAAACCTGGCAACCCTCCACGGATGACACCGCCCGCACCAAACTGTATGCTCAGTGGAAGAAGGCGGTCACCCGCACCTTTGGTTGGGTTGAACACGAATAGAGCCGGCGCATAGCCAAGACAAGTAGAATGGCTGAACCTGGTCATCACGACCCTGGTTAACTGTCTACGGGGGAGGGGAGCCTGGTTTCCCTCCCCCAATTTTTACCACCTTGTCTCGTTTCTCTCGTTCCCAAACTAAGTTTGGGAACGAGAGAAATGTTATCGCACGATTTTTCTCGTTCCCACGGGGAGTGCAGGTTATGAAAAACGATTTTCACATTATTGTCATTGGCGGGGGGGGGACCGGCGCCGCGGTCATCCACGATTTGACCCAGCGCGGTTTCAAAACCACGCTGGTGGAACGAGGGGAATTGACCTCCGGCACCACCGGCCGGCACCACGGGCTGCTGCACAGCGGCGGTCGCTACGCTGTGAAAGATAAAGAGTCGGCCGTCGAGTGTATTGAAGAAAATATGATTCTCCGTAAGATTGCCCGCGAAGCTATAGAAATCAACGAAGGCTTATTTGTGGCCGTTACAGACGAGGATGCCGCCTACAGTGAGGCGTTTCTGGCCGGCTGTGAAGAATGTGGTATTCCCACCCGCGTGTTGACCAACAAGCAAGTGCTGGAAATGGAACCCAACCTGAATCCCGATCTGCGCATGGCCGTGCAAGTGCCGGATGCTACTTTTGATGCCTGGCGCTTGCCGTTGCACTTTTTTGCCACGGCCAAACATCGCGGCGCCGACATCCGGCCTTTTAACGAAGTGATCGGCTTTATCCAACAAGGCGGGGTGGTCAGCGGCGTCAGGGTGCTGAATCATCGCACCGGCCAGGAATACGATCTAAAAGGTGACCTGGTCGTCAACGCCAGCGGTCCCTGGGCCGAGAAGGTCACGGTGATGGCTAACGCCGAGGTGCCAATCCGGCCGTCGCCGGGCGTGATGGTGGCCGTGCGCGGTCGCCTGCACAACATGGTCCTCAACCGTCTACACGCCTCCGGCGATGGCGATATTATTGTGCCGCAACGGAACCTGTCGGTTATCGGCACCAGTTCCTGGGTGGTAGACGATCCCGACAAGCTGGGTGTGCCGGAAGAACATATCCAGCTCATGTTTGAAAAGGGCGCCGAAATGGTGCCTATGGTCAAAAATGCCGAGTTCCGGGCGGCCTGGTCGGCGGCGCGGCCCTTGATTGGCAGTAAAGGTGAGGATGAAGGCCGTGAATTGAGTCGCACTTTCAAATGCTTCGACCACAAAGAACGGGATAACGTGGAAGGGTTGGTCACGATCACCGGCGGCAAGGCGACCACGCTGCGCGGCATGGCTGAGACCACCGTGGATGTAGTCTGCAAGAAGTTGGGGCTGGATATTCCCTGCCGCACCAAAGAAGAAGTTCTGTTACCTTACCGGGCCTATTACAATTAGGGAGGCTCTGTGATGACCGAGAAAAAAGTTCGCTTTAAAGTGCTAAGGTACAAACCGGGGTTGATTGACCCGCCCCGTTATGATACTTTTGAAGTGACGGTGGGGCCGCGCACAACTGTGTTGGATGTGCTGGAAGATATCCGGGTGGAGCAGGACTCAACGTTGATGTACCGCCATTCCTGCCACCACGCTTGCTGCGGGACGTGCGGTTACAAAATCAACGGCCAGGAAGGGATGGGCTGCGTGACCAATGTGCTGGAGCTGGGTACAGACGAGGTGGTCGTTGAACCGCTGGATGGGCTGGGCCGGATCGTCGACCTGGTGGTTGACATGACCGACTTCTACCGGGACTACTCCGTTGAGTGGACTTACCTGCGCGACAGCGAGTGGTATCCCGAAGCGGTCACACCGCCGGAAGTGGACCACTATGAGCGCTTTGAAAACTGTATTGAATGTGGCTGTTGCGTGTCGGCATGTCCGGTAACCGCGGCCGGCAATTTCTATATGGGGCCGGCCGTACTGGCCGCCATCAACCGCGAGCTGGTTAACAATGGCAGCGACAAAAATTTATTACTCGATCTGGCCGGTAGTGAACGGGGGGTGTGGCAATGCCACAGCGCCTTTGAGTGCAGCGCCGTCTGCCCGTCGGATGTCAATCCGGCCGGCCATATTATGGAGCTGCGTCGCCGGTTGATCACCCAGAAAATCAAGAGCCTGTTTGGGTTGAAATAAGGAGCGAGCGATGGAAAAAACAACGACGGTGCGACCCGGAGGGGTTAATTTCTTGGTGCAGCGGTGGGTTCTGCCGGTAAAACGGAGCGTCGGGACCTGGGCGTTTGTCTTCAATCGCTGGTCTGGGCTCTTATTAGCCATCTATCTGTATGTTCATCTGGCCATTCTGACCACTATCGCCATTAGCCCGGCCGCCTATGAGCAATTTCTGGTGATTGCCCGCTCGCCGCTGGGGCTTTTATTCGATGTGGGGCTGTTGTTGATCCTGCTATATCACGGTTTAAATGGCCTCAGAATCATCTACGCCGCCCTGGCCGGCAAGATTGAGCAGCACCGCAGCCAGTTTTGGGCGGTGGTGGCCGTGTCGGTGGTATTGACTGTGTACGGCGCGTTTCTTATCTTTAGCCACGGCTAGATCAGGAGGGTCAGATTATGGCGCTACAAGAACGTAAATCAGCACAGCCGGTGCGCCAGTCGCTGGGCTGGATCGGCCAGGCTGTTTCCGGGGTGTTACTGATTGTGATTGTGCTGCTGCATATGCTGTTTCACCATTTCCAGGAGGGGCTTTTATCGGTCAATGAGGTCATTGCTCACGTCGCCAGTCCGGCCATCTTCATTTTGGAGCTTCTATTTGTGCTGGTGGTTACCTACCATGCCCTGCTGGGGGTTAAAGCCGTTATCTTCGACCTGAACCTCAGCGACGCGACCCGGCGCAAAGTTTCAACCGGCCTGACCATTCTGGGCGTAGCGACGGCCGTTTATGGGGTTATTTTGGCCTTTTTGATCAGATCACAACTACCGATCTGAGCCATCGGCAGGCAGGCGTGCAGAGTTTAGCGTGGTGGGAAGCCTGTTGGGCGCCCTACGATGAGCCAACCTACCAGGCCGCGCTCAGTTTTGTGCAGCCCGATGATGTCGTGCTGGATATTGGCGCCGGGGATTTACGCTTGGCCCGGCGGATGGCCGGGATTGCCACACGGGTGTTTGCTATCGAACGGCAACCCAATTTACTGAGTAACACCGCCCCCACCCTGAGGGTGGCAAATCTGACCGTTATTTGCGCCGACGCCCGGCAAGTCCCCTGGCCGCCGGGTATCACCCTGGGGGTGCTGCTGATGCGGCACTGCGCCCATTTTGAATTGTACGCCAAACGTCTGCGGGCCATCGGCTGCCGTCGCTTGGTGACCAACGCCCGTTGGGGGATGGCGGTCGAACTGGTGGATTTGGGGCCGCGCCTGGCCTGGCGCAGGGCCGCCATCGGCTGGTACGCCTGCCTCTGCGGGCAAACCGGCTTCATCCCCGGCCCACCCGATCAGTTGACCGCAGCAGTTATAGAGCGGGTGAACGAAGTAGAACAGTGTCCGGTCTGTGAGCCGTGTTTGGTTGGATAGTTGGCTGGTTGGTTGGGATGAGTGGTTCAACCGAGTATCAGTAGATCTAAATTTGCTCGACCTCGACCCGGATTGTCAAATCCGGACCAAAGCGGGGATTTGGCAATCCCCTTTGAGCAAAAATTGGATCCATTGAGTGTTAGTGGTGGAGTAGTCTAACTAATTTTACAATTAATGAAGGGATAATCAATGGCTAAGCGCCAATCGAAACAAAAAGAACAAGTCGATGCGCTGGAAAAACGAAGGGCTTTGGTTACCAAAGTATTGTGGGCAGCCATCGTTATCGTGTGTGTTGTATTTGGTTACTCTTATGGCTACCCGCTCGTGGCGGCGGGCCAGGTTACCAAAGGGATTTTGATCGGGCTGGCCTATGGCGGGGGCGCGTTAATTGCCATTCTGATTTCGTATTTTTTGAACCGGAAACTAAAAGGCTATTAGCCGCGGACCAAAGCCGGCTAGAAATGAAAAACGGCGGGCAATTTTCGTTTGATTTTTAGATATTAAGGAGAAAATCGCTATGTCAGACATCACGTTGGATCAAGCACTGGCAGTAGTGGCGGCGGCCCGCCAAAAGGCGGAGGCGCAGGGCGCCAAAATGGATATCGCCGTCGTCGATGCCGGGGCCAACCTGAAAGCTTTCATTCGCATGGATGAGGCTTTTCTGGGGAGCATCGACATCGCCATTAAAAAAGCCAAGACCGCTCGTTTTTTTAATATGCCAACCGGCAACCTGGGCGCGCTGGCCCAACCGGGCCAACCCCTCTACCATATTGAATTCTCAAATGAGGGTTTAATCACCTTTCCCGGCGGGTTACCCCTCAAAAATAAGGCCGGGGTAATTATTGGCGCCATCGGTGTCAGTGGCAGCAGCGTTGAGGATGACCACGAAGTAGCTATGGCCGGGGCCGCGGCGGTAGAGTAGGGTAGTTATAGCCCGTCTAATAAATATTCTATTTGATGATAGGAATTGTCCTGGTTTCACACAGTCATTTACAGGCCACCGGATTGCAGGAAATGGTCGCCCAGATGTCCCGCGGTCGGGTGAAGATTGTGGCCGCCGGCGGCCTGGACGACCAGACCCTGGGCACTAACGCCGAACGAATCTACCAGGCCATCACCGCGGCGTACTCACCTGAAGGTGTTTTGATCCTGTTCGATTGGGGGAGCGCCCTGCTCAGCACCCAATTGGCCATCGACATGTTACCGGCTGAACAGCAAGTCCACGTTAGATTGAGCAGCGCGCCCATGGTTGAGGGCGCCATTGTTGCGGCTGTGGAAGCCTCCCTGGGCCACACGCTTGAGCAAGTTCAACTGGCCGCCGAAGCGGCCCGCGAGACACAAAAAATTTACTGACTCTATCTGAAAAAGACACATGACCAACTATGTTGTCGCCATAGACCAAAGCACTCACAATACCCAATGCCTGATCTTCAACCGCCGTGGTGAAGTAATCAGCCAGGCTGCTTTGAAGCACCGCCAGCTCCATCCCGAAGCCGGCTGGCTGGAACATTATCCGCTGGAGATTTGGGCTAATACCCAGGTAGTTATCAAAGAAGCGCTGGATAAGGCCTCGATCCGAGGCGACCAAGTGGTCGCGGTCGGCCTGGCCAATCAACGTGAAACAACCGTAGTGTGGGATAAAAGAAGCGGCAAACCCTACTACAATGCTATTGTTTGGCGTGATATCCGCACGGTGGATATCTGTCACGACCTGATGCGCGCGGGCGGCCAGGATCGTTTTCGACCCCAGGTTGGCTTACCCATTGCCACTTATTTTTCCGCGCCCAAGCTCAGGTGGTTGCTGGAGAACGTAGCCGGTTTAGCGGAAGCAGTCGAACGGGGCGATGCCCTTTTTGGCAATATGGATAGCTGGTTGGTCTGGAATTTGACCGGCGGTTCCGAGGGCGGCGTTCATATTACTGATGTCACGAACGCCTCCCGCACCATGCTGATGAACCTGACCACCACCGCCTGGGACGATGAAATTTGTGAGCTGATGGGCGTCCCTAAATCAATGCTGCCGGAAATTCGGCCCTCTAGCGACCCGGCCCTGTACGGCTATACTCGACCTGACGGCCCTTTTGGCAGCCGCGTGCCCATCTGCGGCATTTTAGGCTCACAGCAGGCTGCGGCAGTCGGCCAGGCTTGCTTTCACCCCCGCGAAGTCAAAAATAGCTATGACGGGGCTTCTTTTATCGTCATGAATACCGGCGCCGAGATCGTACCTTCCAGCCACGGTTTGCTAACAACCGTTTGTTACAAATTTGGTAACCAGCCGACCTGCTATGCCCTGGAAGGTTCGATTGCCTTTACCGGTCTGATCATCGACTGGTTACGGGATAACCTGGGGCTGATCAAAGAATTTACCGAGATCGAACCGCTGGCCAGGACCGTGGCCGATAATGGCGGCGTCTATCTGGTACCGGCCTTCAAAGGCTTATTTGCCCCTTACTGGCGCAGCGATGCGCGCGGCGTTATTGTGGGCCTAACCCGTTTTGCCAATCGAGGTCACCTGGCCCGCGCCGCCCTTGAAGCGATTGCCTACCAAACCTGCGACGTATTGGAGGCCATGAAAGCCGATCTAGGCATGGACTTGATATCGTTAAAGGTCGATGGCACGATGACCTACAACGATTTACTGATGCAATTTCAAGCCGACCTGTTGGGCGTGCCGGTAATCCGGCCCAAAGTCACCGAAACTACCGCTCTGGGGGTGGCCTATGCCGCCGGCCTGGCGGTTGGCTTTTGGGAAGATATCGCCGAAATTCAGCAGCAATGGTCGGTTGATCAAAGTTGGGAACCGGTGATGAACAACGCGGCCCGCGCCAGGCTCTATAACGGCTGGAAAAAAGCGGTAACCCGCTCCTTCGATTGGATCGAGGATGAATAGATTTACAAAACATTGACAGCTGTAACAAATAATAATCTGACTCGCCGAAGATGCAGATGGATACCTTGTCCGAAGAAAAACACGCCCTTCTGGCCAGAGTGGCCAGCCTCTACTACGAAAAGAACATGACTCAAGCAGAAATTGCCCGCCAGCTTCGAATTTCGCGCCCCCAGGTTTCGCGCCTGTTGGCCGAAGGGCGCCAGGAAGGTATTGTCAAGATTATTATTCACCACCCCCCCGATAAATATGCCGCCCTCAAGCACGAACTTCAACATCGATTTGGGCTTAGTGAAACGTTGGTGTTGGCCTCTGGTCATCTCGGCTATGCTCAATTGGTCGAACGGCTGGGCACCCTGGCGGCCCGCTTTCTGGAAGAACGGTTGCAAGACGGCATGATCCTGGGAATTTCCTGGAATACCGGGGTTTATCAGGTGGTGAACGCGCTCCAAGCCGCCCGCCAAAAAAAAGTCACGGTTGTCCAACTCACCGGCACGGTGGGTTCGATTAACCCCCTGCTCGATGGGCCGGACCTGACCCGCTGGTTGGCTCAAAACCTGGGCGGGCAATACAAATATTTACCGGCGCCGCTTTTGGTCGAGAGTCCGGCCACCCGTGAAGCGCTGCTCAAAGATCGTTCCATTCGTGAGCCGTTGGCGCTGATGGAAAAATTGAATATGGCGCTGGTCGGCATCGGCAGCCTGTCGCCGGCCTTGTCGGGCCTGCTGTCGGCCGGTTACATTACCGAAGCCGAACTCAGAGAAATCATCCGCCGGGGCGGTGTGGGCGATATCTGCTCCTATCATTTCGACCTCCACGGCAACGTTCTTCCGCTTGAATTACACCAACGGCTGATCGGCATCAGTTTGGAGCGACTCAAGCAAACTCCATGCGTGATTGGGGTGGGCGGCGGAATCGACAAGGCGGCTTCGATTTTGGGGGCTTTACGGCTGGGGGTGATCAATTGCCTGGTCACCGATGACATTGCCGCCCGAGCTGTCCTGAAGATGTCGGAATAAGCATGCTCAAAATCCTGGTGATGGGCGCCGGCGCGATTGGTTGCTTTCTGGGCGGCTCGCTGGCCGGCCGGGGTCACCAGGTGACCCTGGTGGGACGCCGGCCGTTTATGGAGCGGATCGCCGCTGCCGGGCTGGTGATCCAGTGGCCGGGCCAACCGGCTCAAACCGTCTTTCCAAAAACGGCGACCAGGGTTGACGAAGCCGGGACCGGTTACGATTTCATCTTCCTGACGGTGAAATCGCCCGATACCGGTCGAGCCACTCAACAGTTGGCTACCGGGATTGGGATATCGGACCAAAGCCGGTTGGTTTCATTCCAGAACGGCATCGGCAACGAGGAGCAACTGGCCGAAATCTTTTCAAGCCGGGCGGTAATCGCCGGCACCATTACCATCCCAATTGAGGCGCCTGAACCGGGCGTCATCCGGGTCAGCAAGGCCAAAGGTGGCCTTGGGTTAGCCCCGCTGGCCGAGTCGCAACCGCTGCCGCAATTGGCCGAAGCATTGAGCCAGGCCGGCCTGGTCACCCAAACTTATACCGATTACCGAGCGATGAAATGGTCCAAATTGATGCTCAACATCGTCACAAATGCTAGCAGCGCCATCCTTAACCTGCCGCCGGCCCAAATCATCAGCCGGCCAGAGTTGTTCGATTTGGAGATTGCGGCCCTACAGGAATGTGGGCAGGTGATGCAGGCCCAGGGGATCCGGCCTGTACGGTTGCCTGGCTACCCGGTTGATTGGCTGGCCCGGCTGGTGGCGGCGCGATGGCTGCCTGGCCAGCTAAAGCGAGCCATCTTGCGCCCATTTTTGGCCAGCGGGCGGGGCAGCAAAATGCCCTCCCTCCAGATCGATCTGGCCGCCGGACGGGCCAGCTCAGAAATCGACGCCTTGAACGGCGCGATTGTCCGGGCGGGTCAAGAATTTGGGATAACTACACCCACCAACCAAGCCCTAACCAGAATCCTGAGCGGCCTGGTGGCCGGCGAGCTAAATTGGACAGAGTACCAGAACCAATCGCACAAATTGATTGAAGCGGTAGAGGCAGAAAGAAGCTGATTACACCCTAAAGGAAAAGTTATGATCGGCATTGTCGTCGTTTCCCACAGCGCCAAATTAGCCGAAGGTGTCCGCGAATTAATCGAGCAGATGACCCAGGGCCAGGTGCCTCTGGCGATTGCCGGCGGCATCGACGCGCCCGACAACCCCATCGGTACAGACCCGATGCGGGTGCTGGCCGCCATCGAGTCTGTTTACAGCGACGATGGGGTCGTTGTGCTGATGGACCTGGGCAGCGCCCTCTTGAGCGCCGAGATGGCCCTGGAATTTCTGCCGGAAGAGCAGCAGACCAAGATACGTTTATGCGAAGCGCCTCTGGTTGAGGGGGCGATGGCCGCGGCCGTGCAGGCGATGGCTAGCACCGACATCGAGCAAGTTCTGGCCGAAGCACGCGGGGCCTTAACGGCCAAGGCAGCCCAACTCCAGCAGACCGTTCCCGACCTGGCATCGCTGCCTGCCGCCGACCTCGACCTCAAACCGGACTATGAAATCAGGTTGACCATCGGCAATAAACTGGGGCTGCATGCCCGCCCGGCTGCCCAGTTTGTCGGCACGGCCGGCCGCTTCGACGCCCAAATTACGGTGCGGAACCTCACCCGCGGGGGTGAGCCGGTCAATGCCAAGAGCATCAATCAGGTTGCCACCATCGGGGCGCGGCAAGGACACGAAATTGCAGTGGCAGCTCAAGGAACGGAGGCAAAGGCGGCCCTGGCCGCGCTGCAAGCGTTGGTAGAGGCCAACTTTGGCGAGGAAGAGGGCGCCCTGGCCGCCGCGCTCGCGCCACAAACCCCCACCGCAACTACCCCGCTGGCCGAGGGCGAGCTGGCCGGCATCGCTGCCTCACCGGGCATTGCCATTGGTCCGGTGGTTCGTTACGAACTCACGGCGCTTGAAGTAACCGAACGGTCCATAGATGATCCCCGGCTGGAGTGGCAACGCTTACAGGCCGCTATCGCCAGAGCCAAACAGGAGATCGAGAATCTGCACCGCCAGGCGATCAGCCAGGTTGGCGCGTACGAAGCAGCCATCTTTGAAGCCCATCTGCTGTTCCTATCAGACCCGGTCCTGGTCGAAGCAGCCCGGCAGCGAATCGACGAGCGCAAGATCAATGCCGAAGCGGCCTGGCATGCAGCAATTGAGGAAATGGCGACCAGCTACCGCGCCCTCGACGACCCCTATATGCAGGGCCGGGCGACCGATGTGGTCGACGTCGGCCAGCGGGTCTTGAAGTTGCTGGCTGGGGCGGCCCCGGCTTCGCTGGAAATCTTGCAGCCGGCCATTCTGGTGGCGGCTGATTTGACCCCATCCGATACGGCCCAGTTGAACCCAGCTCAGGTTCTGGGCATCTGTACCGAGTTAGGGAACGCTACCTCTCACAGCGCCATTCTGGCTCGGGCGCTGGGCATACCGGCTGTGGTGGGGGCCGGCGCAGCCCTCTTGCAGTTAAAGAATGGCGTCTTGCTGGCCCTCGATGGCCAGCGGGGGCGCATCTGGGTGGAGCCGGATGCGGCTAAACTGGCTGAACTCCAGGCTCAACAGGCGGCCTGGTTAGCGGCCCAGCAAGCGGCCAAGGCGACCAGCCAGCAGCCAGCTATCACCCGCGACGGCCACCGGGTTGAAGTTGTGGCCAATATCGGCGGGCTGGCCGACGTCCAACCGGCCCTTGACAATGGCGCCGAAGGGGTCGGCTTGCTGCGCACCGAGTTCATTTACCTGAACCGGACTACAGCCCCAACAGAGGCAGAGCAGGTCGAGGTCTACCAGGCCATTGCCACGGCTCTGGGCGCCCGGCCGTTGATCATTCGCACGCTGGATATCGGCGGGGATAAACCGCTGCCCTATTTGGATCTGGGACCGGAGGAGAATCCGTTCCTGGGTTGGCGAGCCATCCGCTACTGCCTGGATCGACCCGACCTGTTCAAAACCCAACTCCGGGCCATTCTGCGGGCCAGCCACGGCCGCCAGGTCAAAGTGATGTTCCCGATGGTCGCCTCGGTGGGGGAAGTGCGCGCCGCCAAGAAGCTGCTGGCCGAAGCCCGGACCGAGCTTGATCAGGCCGGCCGGCCCTATGACCCTGCGATGGAAGTGGGGATCATGGTCGAAGTGCCGGCGGCGGCAACGGTGGCCGCTCAACTTGCGGCTGAGGTGGATTTCTTCAGTATTGGCACCAACGATCTCAGCCAGTACACCATGGCCGCCGACCGCACCAATCCTCGGGTGGGGACCCTGGCCGACCCCTTCCAGCCGGCCGTGCTCCGCCTGATCCGCCAAACGATTGAGGCTGCCCACGCCGCCGGAATCTGGGTGGGACTGTGCGGCGAGTTCGCCGGCCATCCTCTGGCCGCGCCGATTCTGCTGGGATTGGGGCTGGATGAGTTCAGTATGAGCGCTCCGGCCATTCCGCTGGTCAAGCAATCGATCAGCCAATTGAGTCTAACTGAGGCCAGAGAGATCGCCGCGGCGGCCTTACAACTTGATTCGGCCGAGGCCATTCGGGCCTATGTGGAACAGCGGCTGGCGGCTTGATTTATCGTAATTAGTAGTCCTTCTTAGCCCCGGCTGCCACCGGATCAAAGCCTAACGGCCATTTGGTGTAGCTGGTGTAAATTGCCCCCTGAAGATTCGCTCCAGCCAAATCAGCCTGTTCCAGACTGGCCCCATTCAAGTTAGCCTCACGCAGGTCGGCCTGGGTCAGATTTGCCCCGGTTAAACGGGCCTGGAAGAGAGCGGTCCGGCTCAAGTTCGCCTCACTCAGGTTGGCATTGACCAAGTTGGCCTCGACCAGATTAGCTTTTGCCAAATTGGCCTTAACCAGGTTAGCTTTGATCAAATTGGCCTGGCGTAAATTAGCTTCGGTCAGGTCAGCCTCGTGCAGGTCAATTCGAAACAAGCCAATCCCACTGAGGTCACGCCGGCGCAAATCAGGTTTTTCACCTTGAGCGCGGGCGGCTGCGATAAGTTGTTCTACCTGTTGTTGGGTTAATTCGGCCATAGACCTCGCCTTTTTTGCCAGATTTGGGGACGGGACCAGAATCTAAGTACTGCTCCATATATCATATCACAAACCTCAAACTCCTGACAATCAATTTTCTAAAAAAGGCTCGCTTGGGCAAATTGGCCTCACCAATTATCCCATTCTTTTGTTGTATCCTGCAATATTTGATATACTCAAGCCATTATTGCTGCGGAGATACAAGTGACTATTATCTTCCCTGTAATCGCTATTCTGATTGGTTATCTGTTCGGTTCAATACCGATGGGCTATCTGGTGGCCCGATTGTATGGGGTCGATGTGACCAAGGTTGGCAGCGGCCGGATCGGTGGGACCAACGTGCTGCGGGCGGCCGGTCCACTGGCGGCCGGTTTGACCGTATTGGGCGATATCCTCAAAGGGCTACTGCCGGTTTATTTTGTGGCCTTTTTCGGCCAGCCCTGGGTCACGGCTTTGGCGGCGTCGGCAACCGTGTTGGGGCACAACTACTCCATTTTCCTGGGCTTCAAAGGCGGAGTCGGGGCCGGTACAGCCCTGGGCGCCGTCGCCGGCTTGTCGCTTCCGGTCGCCCTGGTGGCCGGCGCATGCGGGTTGGTCGCCCTGGCGATTAGCCGCTATGCCTCAATCCTATCGACCACCATTGCCGTTATGTCTCTCGTCGGCCTGATTGTGGCGGCCTGGCTGGGCTACATTCCGTACCAATTCATCACCACCGGCGTG
>CAYZHI010000016.1:0-19342 GCA_964477335.1 uncultured Caldilineaceae bacterium
GCTCATGCCGAGCGGGTGCTCAATACGCTGCGCGTCCGGCTCCACTTTGAGCAGATCATCGACATCGGCGCGACCGGTTACAAAAATAAACCGGACCCCCTGGCTTATCAGCATGTTCTGACTCTCCTGGGAATTGCCGGTGAACAATGCATTATGGTTGAAGATACGCCCCGCAACTTGCTGCCAGCCAAGGACTTAGGCATGACGACCATTCTCATCGATGGCCGCGGCGACCCCTCGCTGGGCATCGATTACACTGTGCCGACGATTTTCCACGTGGGCCAAGTTGTGAAGAACTTGATACCTCTGGAAGGACTATTTTAACGCCCCATGTCTTCAAACGAAAAAGTTTCGGAAACCACCTTTCGCGTCCGCTATGCCGAGACCGACCAGATGGGACTGGTTCACCACGCCTCTTATGTGGTCTGGCTGGAGGAGGGCCGCAGCAACTGGATGCGCAGCCGGGGCAGTTCTTACGCTCAATTTGAGCGAGAGGGCTTTTCGCTGGTTGTGACCGATTTGAACGTGCGTTACCACCGCGCCGCCTATTATGACCAGCCGGTAACGGTGCGCTGCTGGGTGGCTGAGGTCCGTAGTCGCCAATTGCAATTTAGCTATGAAGTTGTAGATTCCGCCACTGGCGATATTTTTGTGACGGCCACCACCAAACACATCTGTGTTGATCGCCACGGCAAAGTCACCAACATCCCACCCCAATGGCAAAAATTCTTAAAACAGGAATAGCAGCTATGAAATATGTAGAATTTGGTGAAACCGGTGAAAAAGTATCGGAGATGTGCCTGGGCAGTATGATGTTTGGCCAGCGCTGTGACCAGGCCGAGTCAGACCGCATCCTGGGCGCGGCGATTGAGCATGGGGTCAATTTTATTGATACTGCGCCAATGTATGGGAATGGCCTGACCGAAGAAATTCTGGGTCAAATCATACGGGGCCGGCGCGACCAACTGTTTGTGGGGACCAAAGTCCACAAGGGTGTCGACGCCGACAGCATCCTGACCAGTATCGACGAGAGTCTGGCCCGGCTGCGGCTTGACTACGTTGATTTGTATATGATCCACTGGCCAGTGGAAGGGATGCAGGTCGAAGAGATGATGGCCGCCCTGGCCAAGGTGGTGGCTCAGGGCAAAGCCCGCTATGTGGGCTGCTGTAACTATCCGGCCTGGTTGCTGGCCTATTCCAACAGCGTGGCTGAGCGTAACGGTTGGCCGCAGTTGGTCTGCAATCAGATTGCCTACAATCCTATCGAGCGAGGCGTTGAGGTCGAGATTCTGCCGCAGGCCCTGGCTCAAAATATCGCCATCACCGTCTATCGACCGCTCGTCGCCGGGCTGCTGGCCGGCAAATACAAAGGTGGCCAGCCATTACCGGATGACTCACGCGTCCAAACCGATAGCCGCCTGCTGACCTGGTTAGCTCAATACGGCGATCAGGTGGACCGGTTCAACCAACTGGCCCAGGCTCGCGGCGTCCATCCGGCCCACCTGGCCATTGCCTGGGTGCGCTATTCGCCGGCCGTCACCAACCCGATTGTTGGGGCCAGTTCTCGCCGACAATTGGAGACAACGCTGGCCGCTTTTGAGTTGGAGCTTTCGGCAGAGGAGTATGAGGCCATAACCCAGCTTTTTGGCGCAGACGTGTGGGAAGAGGGTTTACAGCGATTTCCGGGGTTGCGCTACAACTTTCCCCGTTTGCGTCGTAATCTGACCCTGGCGCGCTAAATCTGACCAACCAAAAAGAGGTCTCACTACATCAGTGAGACCTCTTTTCGATTGCAAATATCATCAAGCCGGCAGTGGGGCGGTTGAAGGCGGGACCATCCGCGGGGGGATATCCTGATTTTCTTCCGTAGCCCCCTTCTCAGTCGCCTTGCCTGGTCTGGGTGGCTCACCGGACGAAAGGTTATCTTCCTCGGCCATAATCGCCGCAAACCGTTCGGCATCCAGCGTTTCCTCCTCCAGCAGGCGATTGGCCACGGCTTTCATCTTATCGATATTATCTCGCAAAATCTGCAGGGCGCGCTGGTGCGCCTCATCGACAAGTCGCCGGACCTCAAAATCGATCTGTTCAGCCACTTCTTCACTGTAGTTGCGCTGTTCACTGAGTTGCCGCCCCAGAAAAATGAGCTCTTCCTTGTCGCCAAACGTCAGCGGCCCCAACTTTTTACTCATCCCGTAGCGCGTCACCATCGCCCGAGCCATCCGGGTAATGCTGGTCAGATCGCCCCGAGCGCCGGTGGTCACATCGGTGAACATTATCTCTTCGGCGGCCCGACCGCCCAGTCCCACGGCCAGACGGGCCTTGAACTCGGACTCGCTAATCAGAGTCTGGTCATCTTCCGGCAAAAACATCGTAAAACCGCCGGCCCCACCTCGAGCAATGATGCTGACTTTGTGGACTGGGTCGGCCTCCGGAATCAGGTGGGCAACCAAAGCGTGACCGGCTTCGTGGTAAGCCACAATTTCCAGTTCTTCCGGGCTAATCACCCGGCTGCGCCGTTCTGGCCCCAGGCGAATCTTCTCAATTGCTTCTTGCAGGTCGGTCATAGTGATCTGTTTTTGATTTCGACGAGCGGCCAGAATTGCCCCTTCGTTGACCACGTTCTCCAGGTCGGCCCCGGAGAAGCCGATGGTCGTTTTGGCCAGAGCTTCCAAATTGACATTCATACCGAGCGGCTTGCCGCGGGTGTGCACCTCCAGAATCTTCTGGCGGCCCTGCCAGTCTGGCCGGTCCAAAACCACCCGGCGGTCAAAACGACCGGGGCGCAGTAGCGCCGGGTCTAGAATATCGGGCCGGTTGGTGGCAGCAATGACGATCACGTTGGTGTCTGTTTCAAAACCATCCATCTCCACCAGAATCTGGTTGAGGGTTTGCTCACGCTCATCGTGGCTGCCGCCCAAACCAGCTCCCCGGTGACGACCAACTGCGTCGATTTCATCGACAAAGATGATACAGGGACTGTTGCGCTTGGCCTGATCAAACAGATCCCGCACCCGGCTGGCGCCCACGCCCACAAACATCTCCACAAACTCGGAACCGGAGATGCTAAAAAACGGCACGCCGGCCTCGCCTGAAACAGCTTTGGCCAGCAGGGTTTTGCCACAACCTGGCGGCCCGACCATCAAGACCCCTTTGGGAATTCGGGCTCCAATCGAGATGAATTTTTCCGGTTCGCGCAGAAACTCGACTACTTCAGCCAGCTCTTGCTTGGCCTCGTCGGCGCCAGCCACATCATCAAAAGTTACAGTTGGTTTGTCGCCGGTAAACATCCGGGCGCGACTCTTGCCAAAGCTCAAGGCCTGGCTGTTGGAACCCTGGGCCTGGCGCACCATAAAAAAGAGTAGGCCGCCAAAAATCAAGAGAGGCAGGATAGTGATAGCCAGGGTCCCCCAATCGCTCCAGGCGCTGGGGGGGATGATCTCAATTTCGACCGCTTTTAACTGTTCCTGGGTTACGCCCAAATCCTCAAGGGTCTTGACGATACTCACGCTAGCTTCTTTACGTGAGCGGGCCGGCGGCCGATTGGACTGGACATACTCAACCGTCACATCGCTATCTTTAACGCTAATTTTTTCGACCTGACCGGATTTAACCTGCTCGGCCACGGCGGTAATGTCCAGCTCGTTACGATCGCGGGGGGTGGAAAAAACACTGAAAATCAGGGCAGCTACAGCCAAAAGAATCAACAAATAAACGATACTATTTCTGAATAAACCAGAATTCACACTTTTCCTCCGGGAAGATTCAAGAAGTCGAAGGTAATTATACCATAAAAACGGGAATCGCCAACCAAATTGTAAACATAAATCACTCGACCACCTGGATTCGGCGCAATAATAGCGCCCCAAAGTTATCGGCTTCAGCCCGGCCTGGCTCAAGAATAGGCAAGCGAACTTTGGTATTAGGCTCATAGAAGCCGATGCGCAGTTGGTAATCCCCGGGGATAGCCGTGGGGGGGATAGGGAGTTGGTAGGTATCGACCATCATTTCACCCACCTGCCATTGGCTGGTTGGCCGGATACCGCCCAGCGGCGGCGCGTCGATTTGAGAGACAATCCCGCCTTGAGGGGTAGTCAGATGGATGAAAAGCGTATAATCAGCCGCAGGCGGCACCACAGCTTGCCAGAAGAAGGTCAATCCAATCAGCTCACCGGCTTTGTACTGGAGGCGAGGAATTTCATAAGCAGTCAGCATAATCTGCCCGCCAAAATTGGCCCCGACAGGAATGCGCGAACCGCTGCTGACCAGTAGCGTAACCAGGCTGCGATTGGAAACCACAGAACCCGGCGGCGGGTCCTGAGTGACGACCGTGCCTGGCAGTTCAACACTCCAATCTTCATATTTTTGCACAATGAGATCAAAAGAGGTCAGGAGCTGCTCGGCCTCATCAAAACTCTTCCCGGTGACATCGGGCAGCTCGATCAAAGGCGGTCCCTGACTGAGCACCACGCCAACCGTACTACCCAAATCAACGGCTGAGCCGGCTGCAACCGTTTGGCGAATAATGGTAAACACCGGGTAGGTAGGGTGAGCCTCTTCACCCTCAACGACCATTTCCAGTCCCAATTCCTGCAGTCCGGCTCGAGCCACGGCCTCCTCTTGTCCCACCAAATCGGGCACTCGCACCTGGCCCGGCAGCAAGGTTGGCAGGGGAGTAGCCACAGGCCGGTTACCCCCAAACGAGGGTAGGTAAGCCCGGTAAACCGCCACAAAGAGCGGAATCAGCCCAATCACAGCAATGATAGCCACCAGCCCCAGCATCAACATGATCACATCAAAACCATTCTGGCGGCCACGTGAGGCTGTGGCGGCGGCTGCGGCCGCTTGAGCAGCCGGCACAAAATCCGGCCGAGCCAACGGCGTTACTACCGGCGCCGGTGGATAGCCTACCCCCTGCAAAGGCGAGCCAACCACTGCCGAAATAGGGGCGTGATAACCGGTGGCGCTCAAGACCCCCTGCTTATACATAATCAAAGCTTCGCGCAGATGGTCGGCGGTTAAAAAGCGCTCGTTAGGATTCTTGGCCATGGCCGCATCAATGATGCGGGCCAGCGGTTCGGGAATACGGGGATCGAGCTGGTCTACCGGGATATGGGCCTCATATAGCTGCTTGCGGGCCACATCCTGATCATCCACCCCGACAAATGGCACCCGCCCGGTCACCATCTCGTAAATGATGATGCCGATCGCGTAAACGTCGGTGGCCGGCAGTACCCGGTCGCCGGCGGCCTGTTCTGGAGCAAAGTAGGCCGGGGTGCCCCACACAACTTCCCCCTCATCCATAGCGCTCTCGCCCAAAGCCCGAGCCAGGCCAAAGTCGGTGACCTTGGCCTGGTTGGTGGGAGTAATCAGAATATTGCCCGGTTTTAGATCACCGTGTACAAGGCCGGCCCGGTGGGCTGCACCCACCGCCGAGCAAATCTGAATTGCATATTCAACGGCCTGATCCACCGGGATTTTGGTCTGCTCGTTGATGGCCGCCCGCAAATCAGAACCGGCGATCCACTCCATCACAATGTAGGGCCGACGTTGGTCTTGCCCAAAATCGTAAACCGCCACAATATAGGAGTCGCTTAGACGGGCCGCGCTCTGGGCTTCCCGATGGAAGTTGACCAAAAAATTGGGGTCGCGGGTGTACTGCGGACGCAGCACCTTCACCGCCACCGTCCGGTCCAGCGCCATATCCTGGGCCTGGAAGACTTCGGCCAGGCCGCCTTCACCGATTTTCCTGAATAAACGGTAACGATTATTAAAAATTGTGGGGAGCTGGAGTTCCATAGGCTGTGCTGAAGTTTAAAAATGTTTGCTCTATTTTACCCCATCTAGGCCTAGCAACCAAACGGACAGGGACAGGATTTTGCCTCTGGCCATAGATCGACCCTATAATTTGCCCCGCGTATGGCGTACTGCGTGTTCCGTCATTATCACGCAATACGCAGCACGTAGGCCATAGTTCGGAGGACACATTTTAGAGATGACTAACTCTCAAAACAGTTGGAGCGAGTCCAACACGCAGCTTTACCAAAAACTTGCCCCGGTAGCGGTACCGGCCCGGGCCGAACAGATCGCCAGCCTGCTAACCCTGCTCCCGTTTGCAATGCCTCAATCGTTCCGGGCCGTCGAGGTGGGCTGCGGCGAAGGGTTGCTCGCCTATGCCCTGCTCGACTGCTTTCCCCAGGCCGAATTGGTCGCCCTGGATGGTTCGGCGGCGATGCGGCGCCAGGCCGGCCGGCGGCTCCAACCGTTTGGCGAGCGGGCTCGAGTGGAAGCGTTTGAGCTGGCCTCAGTCGACTGGTTGCAGCACGTTGTCGGCGCCGACGCCGTGCTTTCCTCCCTGTGCCTGCACCACCTCAATGGCCAGCAAAAACAGGCCCTTTTTACGGCTCTGGCCGAACGACTGTCGCCACGGGGGGCGCTGCTTATCGCCGATCTGGTTGCGCCCCAACGGCCCGAGGCGCAGCAACTCTTCGCCGCCGCCTGGGATCGAGCCGCCCAGTCGCAATCATTGGCCGTGGCCGGCTCGACCAGACTATTTGATCTGTTTGTTGAAGCAGAGTGGAACTATTACTATTTTGACGATCCGGTCGATACCCCCTCGCCTCTGTTTGACCAGTTACTATGGCTCCGGCAGGCCGGATTTGCGGTGGTCGATTGCTTCTGGCTCCAGGCCGGTCATGCTATTTTTGGAGGATACAAGAGCCGGTCTGAGGGAGGGGGCGGGATCTCTTTTGAGATGGCTTGGCGTTCAGCGGAGACGGCTCTAAACACACTTGAGGTGTGAGATTGCAGCTTTTTGACCGAGTGAGCAGACTCAGTAGATCCAATTTGTTGGTAGCAGAGGCATCCCTATGCCTCTGCGGGCGGGCATAGGGATGCCCGCCTACGGCAAATTTGAATCCACTGAGACGATAGTGGGCCTGCCCAACGCAATTTCCATTACTCGCGCCGACGGCCTTGCGGAGCATCGGCGCGAGTTGGATGGACGTTCCAGAGAGAGCTGCCTCAACCGCCGACGCTGGGCAGGCCGGCCAGGGCCATGGCTATTTCCTCAGCCGGATATTCGTAATCTTGCAACTTGCCGGCCTGGTAATCCAGGTAGGCCTGCACGTCAAAATGGCCGTGGCCGCTCAGGTTGAACAGGATAGCCCGGCTGACGCCTTCTTGTTTACATAACATCGCTTCCCGAAGAGCGGCAGCAATGGCGTGATTTGACTCGGGCGCGGGCAAAATGCCCTCGGTCCGGGCAAAGAGAGTCCCGGCTTCAAAGGTTTCAAGCTGGTTGATGGCGATGGCCTCGATTTGGCGCAGGTTAAGCAGGTGGCTGACCATGGGGGCCATGCCGTGGTAGCGCAGGCCGCCGGCATGGATGCCGGCCGGCACAAACGTGCTGCCCAGGGTGTGCATCTTGACCAGCGGGGTCAAATGGGCGGTATCGCCAAAGTCGTAAGCATACGGCCCTTTGGTCAGACTGGGGCAGGCGGCCGGCTCGACTGCAACAACCCGCACATTAGCCTCGCCGCGCAGTTTGCGGCCGATGAAGGGGAAGGCCAACCCGGAAAAATTCGACCCACCGCCGGTACAGCCGATGATGACGTCGGGGTAATCCTCGGCCAGTTCCATCTGCTCCAACGCTTCCAACCCAATCACCGACTGGTGCATCAGCACGTGGTTGAGCACACTGCCGAGGCTGTAATTGGTGTTGGTGTCCTTTACCGCAGCCTCAACCGCCTCGGAGATGGCGATACCGAGGGAGCCGGTTGAGTCGGGGTTGGCGGCCAGGATAGCCTTGCCGGATTCGGTCTCGGTGCTGGGGCTGGGCACAACCGTGGCGCCATAGGCTTCCATCAAGCCGCGACGATACGGTTTCTGGTTGTAGCTAACCCGGACCATAAAAACCTTGCACTCCAGCCCGTAGACAGCGCAGGCAAAGGACAGGGCCGAACCCCATTGACCGGCGCCAGTTTCCGTGGTCAACCCTGTTTTGCCTTCCCGCTTGTTATAGAAAGCCTGGGGGAGGGCGGTATTGAGCTTGTGGGAGCCTACCGGGCTGGTACCTTCATATTTGTAGTAAATCCGGGCCGGGGTGTCGAGCGCTTTTTCCAGGCGGCGAGCCCGATAAAGGGGTGTTGGCCGCCACTGGCGGTAGACCTCCCGCACTTCTCCGGGAATTTCGATCTCCCGGTCGGTGTTGACCTCTTGCATAATCAAGGCCATCGCAAACAGCGGAGCCAGATCATCTGGACCAACCGGCTGGCCGGTGCCGGGATGCAATACCGGCGGCGGCGGCTGCGGTAAATCCGCGGCAATATTGTACCAGGCCTGCGGGATGTGGACCTCGGGCAGTAGATGTTTTACCGTGCTCATAAACCCTCCTCTTTTTTGGGTGGTGGATTAATTGGGGCAGAGTATAACACGAAGGCCAATCCGCGTCAATCGAAATTCATGATTTCGGGTCTGTCCAAATTTTTTAGTGAGCGGTGCTTACGACCAATTTTGATCTGGAAAAAGAGATGCTCGTGCCGGTCAACTTCCCATCGACCAAACAAAAACCCCAACCTGGGTTCAGGCCGGGGTTTAATGGTGGGAACTGAGCTACAACTCAACGCCGCCGTTTACGCAATTGGTCGAGTACGATCGCGACGATGATGACCAGTCCGATGGCTGCCGGTTGCCAGTAGGCCGGGAAACCGAGTAGAACCAGGCCGTTGCGCAGCACCTGCATAATCGCAGCCCCGATCAACACTCCCAAAATTGTACCTTCACCGCCCATCAGGCTGGTGCCGCCAATGACCACGGCGGCGATGATGTCCAACTCGTAGCCCAGGGCAGCCGTGGGCGCGGCCACCCCCAGGCGAGCGGTCATCAACAGCCCGCCGATAGCGGTCAGGAAGCCGCACAGGGTATAGACCAACAGCTTGACGCGCCCGGTGCTGATCCCCGATAGGGCTGTGGCCTGCTCGTTGCCGCCGACGGCATAGATGCGATAGCCCCAAACCGTCCGGCTGAGAAAGATGGACATAATGATGGCAATGATGATCATGAAGATTACCGGCAGCGGCACCAGGAAAGAACCAATCGGGAGGTCATATTGCCCAAAAAAGTTGAAGCCATCGGGAAAGCCGCGCACCGGCTGGCCGTTGGTCAGGCCATAACATAAGCCGCGGGCAATACTCATCATGCCCAGGGTAGCGATAAAAGGCGGCAGATTGGCCTTACTGATCAATGAACCGTTGATCAAACCGATGACCACGCCAGTCAGTAGACCAATCACGATGGCCGTCCACACCGGCCAGCCGGCGGTTAAGGCCAGAGCCGCGGTCAACCCGGCCAGAGCCATCGTCGAGCCGACCGAGAGGTCGATCCCGGCGGTAATGATGACCAGGATTTCGCCAAAGGCGCTGATGGCAATCCAGGAGAAGGCCCGCATCACGTTAAACAAGTTGCGGCTGGTCAAAAAGTTATCGGTTTGCAGGGTCAGGAAGAGGCCCATTATGATCAACACCAGGAAAATGCCAAATTCCTGCGCCCCAAAAATATGGCGCAAGCGCGTTGACCAGGGGATATCTTTTTTCTCTTGGCTAATTGCTGGTGATGGTGATGTAGATGACATAACTTCTCTCTCCTATGGCATAGTCTCGGTTACATGACCGCTGGCGTAAGTCATAATTCGTTCCTGAGTGGCCTCAGACCGATCCAGTATCCCGGCGACCCGGCCTTCACACATAACCAGGATGCGGTCACTCATCGCCAGAACCTCCGGCATTTCTGAGGAGATCATGATGATGCCAATACCCTGTTTGGCCAACTCATTCATAATGGCGTGGACTTCGGCCTTGGCGCCGACATCGATGCCGCGGGTGGGTTCATCCATAATCAACACCCGTGGTTCAGTCGCCAGCCACTTGGCCAGGACCACTTTTTGCTGGTTGCCGCCGGACAGGTACATCACTCGCTGCACCAGACTGGGCGTTCGAATATTGAGCCGATTGACGTACTGTTCACCTAGGGCGTGGATTTTCTCCCGTTGTACCCAGCCATTGCTAAACATCCGATCCAGATTGGGCAAGGCAATATTCTTTTCAACAGTACTGATCAGCACCAGGCCGTGCTCTTGGCGACTTTCGGGCACCAGGGCGATGCCATGTTTCACCGCCACCTCGGGTGAAGTGACGTTGACCGGTTGGCCGTTGATGAGAATTTCGCCCGAGTCGAGCCGGTCGGCCCCAAAAATAGCTCGTACCGTTTCAGTGCGGCCCGACCCGACCAGGCCGGCAATCCCCAGGATTTCACCTCGCCGCAGGGAGAAACTGACGTTATTGATAACGCCCCGGCGGGTGAGACCGCGGACCTCCAGGACGGTTTCACCGACCAGATCGGGGTTGAAGGTGCGGAGGAACACTTCTTCCAGGGAGCGCCCAACCATCAGCGAGATAATCCCTTCGGGAGTTGCCTCGGCGATGGGCATCCCACCGACTCGACGGCCGTCCCGAAAAACGACCACTCGATCGGCCACCCGGAATACCTCTTCCAATCGATGGGTAATGAAAATTACCGCCAGGCCCTGTTCCCTCAATGACTGGACAATCTCGAATAGGATCGCCACCTCTTCATCGCCCAAAGCTGAGGTTGGTTCGTCCATGATGATGACCTGGGCCTGGATGGCCAGGGCTTTGGCAATCTCCACCATTTGTTGTTGCGCCACGGAAAGTCGGCGGACCAGGTCATCTGGCGAGAAACGTGCGCCCAGGCGCGCCAGCAGTTTTTTGGCCTCCCGGCGCATATATTGACGGTTCACAAAGCGAAGTTTATTGAGCACCCCCCCCGAATATGGTTCACGCCCCAAGAAAATGTTGGTAGCGACACTTTGATTGGGAGTCAAGTTGAATTCTTGATAAATGATGGCAATGCCCAACTCCTGGGCATGGTGGGGATTGTGCAAAGTGACCGGCTGGCCCTGGATAAAAATCTCCCCCTCATCCATCTGGTAAGCCCCGGACACGATCTTCATCAAGGTCGATTTGCCGGCGCCGTTTTCGCCCAGCAGGGCTACCACCTCGCCGGGATACACTTCAAAATCGACCTTATCCAGCGCCTGGACGCCGGGGAAAGCTTTGGAAATCCCCTTTACTTGCAGTAGAGGCGTTTTGTCTGTAGCCAATTTTTTCTCCAACCAAGTTTGATGGGTGATCAAAACCAAACGAAAGGGGCGGGCGACCCGTTCCGTCCCGCCCCTTGAGCCAAACTAATCAGACCTGCAGTTTATTTGTGGGGCGGCAGCGGCTGGGTAAAATCTTGGGTTTCCCAGGCCTTAGCCATAGCATCGACGTTCTTGGCGGTGACGATATCCATCCCGGAGTTGGTGAAGGAGTCAAAGGTGGCCCCGTTGACGATGTAGTCGTAGATCATCTGGGTGGTGTCGTAACCCCAGCCCCAGTACTTCTGGCCAACCAGACCGTACAGCAGCCCTTCCTTGAGGTATTCCAACTCAACCGGCAGGGTGTCGAAGGCGACCGTCTTCATCCCGGCCAGAGCAGCCTCTTCCCACAGCGGCATCGAGCCGCGATCGGCAAAGAGCGGCCACAGCCCGACGAAAAACCAGCCGTCTAGGTCGGGGTAGGCTTGCATGGTCTCTTCGACCACCTGAACGCCCAGGTTGATGTCGTCGTTGCAGGCCACGGTGGTGACGATCTCGATATTGCTGCCCTCAACGCCATCGGTGAAGCCGCGGATGCGCTCCTCCAGGTTGAAAGCGCCGGGCACGCCGGTCAGCAGAGCGACCTGACCGCCATCGGGTAGAGCTTCTTTCATCAACTCAGCGGCGGCCTTACCGCCCTCGTAGTTGTCCACACCCAGGTAGGTGAAGCGACCGCTGTCGGGTGAGTCAGAGTCCCAGGTCATAACCGGCACTCCGGCTTCGATGGCTTTGTTGATTGGGTCGATACAGGCGGTCGGGTCGTTGCAGGAGACGCCGATGGCATCGACGCCGGCAGCCAGGGCATCCTCCATCACCCGGGCCTGCTCGGCTGCGTCGGAAGCGACAGAGGCAGTGTAGAGGATTTCGACCTCATACGGGCCGGCTGCGGTCAGTTCTTTGGCCTTGGTTTCGGCCCCAACCTTACCGATCTCAAAGACCGGGTTGTTGAGGGCTTTGGGGATCCAGGCGATGGTCAGCTTGCCGTCGGCCAGCGCATCGGCCATCGGGGCTGCGGCCATTTCACCTTCAGGGAAGGGCGGCGGCAGCGGCTGGGTAAAATCTTGGGTTTCCCAGGCCTTAGCCATAGCATCGACGTTCTTGGCGGTGACGATATCCATCCCGGAGTTGGTGAAGGAGTCAAAGGTGGCCCCGTTGACGATGTAGTCGTAGATCATCTGGGTGGTGTCGTAACCCCAGCCCCAGTACTTCTGGCCAACCAGACCGTACAGCAGCCCTTCCTTGAGGTATTCCAACTCAACCGGCAGGGTGTCGAAGGCGACCGTCTTCATCCCGGCCAGAGCAGCCTCTTCCCACAGCGGCATCGAGCCGCGATCGGCAAAGAGCGGCCACAGCCCGACGAAAAACCAGCCGTCTAGGTCGGGGTAGGCTTGCATGGTCTCTTCGACCACCTGAACGCCCAGGTTGATGTCGTCGTTGCAGGCCACGGTGGTGACGATCTCGATATTGCTGCCCTCAACGCCATCGGTGAAGCCGCGGATGCGCTCCTCCAGGTTGAAAGCGCCGGGCACGCCGGTCAGCAGAGCGACCTGACCGCCATCGGGTAGAGCTTCTTTCATCAACTCAGCGGCGGCCTTACCGCCCTCGTAGTTGTCCACACCCAGGTAGGTGAAGCGACCGCTGTCGGGTGAGTCAGAGTCCCAGGTCATGACCTCTACTCCGGCTTCGATGGCTTTCTTGATCGGGTCGATACAGGCGGTCGGGTCGTTGCAGGAAACGCCGATGGCATCCACTCCGGCGGCAATGGCGTCTTCCATCACCCGGGCTTGCTCGGCTGCGTCGGAAGCGACAGAGGCAGTATACATGATTTCGACTTCATACGGGCCGGCTGCGGTCAGTTCTTTGGCCTTGGTTTCGGCCCCAACTTTGCCAATCTCAAAGACCGGGTTGTTGAGGGCTTTGGGGATCCAGGCAATGGTCAGCTTGCCGTCGGCCAACGCATCGGCCACGGCCGGTTCTTCAACAGCCGGTTCTTCGGCTGCCGGTTCCTCCTGGGGTTGCTCGGGCGCCGCTGGCGGCGCTGCCGGAGCGCACTGGGCGGCAAGCATGGCCAGTGCAACCAGCAGAGTCAGAATGAGCCATAATTTTTTGTTCATAAGTTACTTCTTTCTACCTCCTTTGGTTAGCTATCTAAAATTTGCTCTGATGGGACACGATGAGCCGAATGGCTCGACCGGAGAATCAAAATATTTTTTGGGTACGCATCACCTCCTTGGGCTACTGGCCGCGAACCACCGCTCCAAAGCTGCCCGTTGGCAAGGCTTTAAGATGGTCTTGGTGGTTGCAACAGTGGTTCACTCCTCCTTGAGTTAATAGTGTTGAACGATCAGAAAGGAAATTGTTGCCGGAAGATAAAAGAATGACAATCAGAATTCGTATCTCTGGACGAAGATACACAAAGAAGCCACTATATCCTATCATAAGATCGAATTTTTTGGTACTACGCTTTCCCCCCAACGATATAGGGGAAATCCCCCTATGGTTAAAAAAAGCAAAGTAGAAAATGTGAGCCAAGCTGTGGTATAATCAAACCGATGAACCCAACCCGAATTTTACTGGCAGATGATCATGCCGTGGTCTGCGCCGGCATCCGCAATGCCTTGCAGGAGTTGCCCGATTTGGAGATTATCGGTGAAGTGGGTGATGGCCTAGCGTTGTTTGCGACCCTCACCCAAACCCGGCCCGACTGCCTGCTCATCGACGTGACCATGCCCAATTTTGAGCCGATCAGCGCTATTCAGCAGATTCGGGCCAGCTACCCGGCGATGAAAATCCTGGTGGTCAGCGCCTACGATGATCGGGTTTATGTGCAAGGCTTGTTGGGCGTGGGGGTTGATGGCTACCATTTGAAGGACCAGCCGCTTAGCGACTTGCGGCTGGCGGTGCAGCGAGTTCTGGCCGGTGAAAAATGGATTTCCAGCCGTCTGGTAGACAAGTTGGTGGGCCGGGTAGCTCCGGCTGCAATTGCTCCCCCATTGACCCCGCGCCAGCGCGATATTCTGCGGCTACTGCAACAGGGATTGGATAATCAGGCCATTGCCCGCCGGATGGGGCTGAGTGTAAAAACGGTGGAGAATCATTTGACCCGTCTCTACCGTCAACTCAACGTCCAGAGTCGTTTGGAGGCAGTCAATTACGTTACCCAACATCCCGAAGTGCTGGGCTTATCCGGGCCGCATTTCGGACTGCTCGAATCCTCAGCCGAGGAGAGCGATGCTCCGGCCATTACGATGCTGTTGGTTGATGACAATGCCCGCTACCGCACCCAATTGCGGCGGATGGTCGGTAAGGTCTGCGCCCGGGCTATCATTTATGAGGCCGAAAACATTGCCGAAGCCACCCAGTTGGTGCAACAGGTTGCTCCCCAGTTGGTTCTGGTTGATGTGGTGCTAGGGGAAGAGGATGGCATTCGCTGCGCCCGCCGGATCAAGGCAGTATCGCCGTCAGCCCGGATAGTGCTGATCAGCGCCTATCCCGACCGGGAGTTTCACCGGCTAGGACTGGAAGCCGGAGCGGTGGCTTTTTTGGACAAAAAAGACCTTGACGCAATGGTGTTGCAGCAGGTCATCGATGATTTGATTGGATGAGCGCGGCTATGGATAGCCAGACCGTTTCAGGGACAGTCCCCACTCAAAAGACGGTTCAATTGAAGGTAATCAAGGGTTACTGGCGTTCCCTGGTTAGCCGCCAGTATTTGTTCGTGCTCCTGACCCTGTTTCTGGTTGGCGCTTTTCTCAGCCTGAACACCGACACCTTTTTGAGCAGCAACAATCTCTTCAATGTGGCCCGGGCCGCCTCGTGGATTGCCATTGCCGCCTTTGGCGAGAGTATCGTCATTATTATCGGCGGCATCGATCTGTCGGTGGGCGCGGTTATGGCCCTGGCTGGCCTGGTCACGGCCCTGGGGCTGCAAGCCAATCTGCCGTTACCCCTGGCCATTCTGGCCGGTTTGTTAACCGGCGGCGTGGCCGGCTGGGCTAACGGTCTGATGGTTGGCCGAGTCAGGTTGCCCTCGTTTATTATTACCCTCGGCACGATGAGCATTGCCCGCGGCCTCACCTTTGGGCTGACCGGCGGGTGGCCGGTACGCGATCTGCCTCCCAGTTTCACGATGTTGGGTATCTACAATGTACCCATCGGACCATGGCATGTCCCATTGCCGGTGATCTTTATGCTTGGCTTGACCGTGTTGGTGAGTCTGCTCCTGGGCCAGACGGTCTTGGGGCGTTACATTTATACCTTGGGCGGCAGCGAGCGCGCTCTTCTTGTATCCGGGGTCAAGGTGGTCCAGATCAAAGTTCTGGTTTATACCCTATGCGGCCTACTGGCTGCGGTTGGCGGGTTGTTGATGACGGCGCGCCTGGGGGTGGCTGCACCCACGGCGGCGGTCGGTTACGAGCTTGATATCATTGCTGCGGCGATTATCGGCGGGACGAGTCTTTTTGGCGGCGAGGGCAGCATCGTGGGGGTGTTGTTGGCCGCGGTGTTGATGCAAATTCTCCGCAGCGGACTGGTGTTGCTTGGTTTTTCGGCTTACTGGCAGGCTGTGGCCATTGGAGCCATGATCCTGGTGGCCATCTTGCTGGATTATTGGCGACGACAGAAGGCGCTGGCCTAATGATGGAACCGCTGTTAAGCGTAACGAACCTGTCGAAACAGTTTGGCACGCTAACCGCGATCCAGCGGGTCAGTTTTGACGTTTGCGCTGGTGAGGTGGTCGGGCTGGCCGGCCGGAGCGGCTCCGGAAAAACCGTTCTGACGATGCTGCTGGCCGGTTTGTATCCACCCACTGAAGGTGAAATTTATTTTGATGGACGCTTTCTCCAATGGCCTTTCCAGGCGCGGCAGTTGGGGATCGAAGTGATTCACCAGAAACCTGACCTGGCCGAACGGCTCGACATTACCTGTAATATTTTTCTCGGCAGCGAGGTTGGTTGGCCGGCGGTGATCAAATGGCTCAAGATTCCCAACCGGCGTTATATGGACCGAGAGGCCGCCCGCATCCTGACCGAGTTGGACATTCCCGTTGACTCTTTGCACCAAAAAGTGGCCAACCTATCAAGCGAACAGCGGCAGATGATTGCTGTTGCCCGGACGATGGCCCGCCCGGCCAGGCTGGTCATCATCGACGAGCCGACGGTGTTGTTAGGATACGCCTACCAGCAGAAGCTTCTGTCGCTGATCCAGAGCTGGCAGCAGCAGGGCAAAGCTATCATTTTTTGCAGCAACAATCTGGACCATCTTTTTGCCGTGTCGGATCGAATTATCGTGTTGCGTCAGGGGGCGTGGGTAGCCAGTCACCGCACCGATGAAACCAATCGTGAGGAGATTGTGGCGGCGATGGTCGGAATGTCGGACCGGCAGCAGTTGACCCCGGCCATTTGGGCCCTCGATAGCTACTACCGGGCCAGGCAACAGGCCGAGAAACTGCACCACCAGCAGCAGCTCCTGGAGCGAGACCTGGCGGCTCAAGACAGCCTCAACCAGCAGTTGATTCATCAACTGGCCACCCAGGTTACCGCGCTTGACCGGGCCAACCTGGCTTTGCAGGATGCTCACCGCCGCCTCCTGACCGAACGGGAGCAGGAACGGAAGCATTTAGCCCGGGAGATTCATGACCAGGTCATTCAAGATTTGCTAACGGTCAATTACCGCCTGGAAGAAGTGGCTGAGGACGGCGTGGTCAATGGCAACCTGAATGGCGAATTGTCTGAAGAAATCGCCGACATTCGCCACAGTATCAGGCAGTTGGTGGATGATCTGCGCCGGATTTGCGGCATTTTGCGCCCGCCAACGATTGATAGCCTGGGGCTGGGCGCGGCTTTGCAATCCTATGCCCGTGATTGGAGTGAGCGGACCGGCATCAGCGTGACTCTTGATTTGCCCGACCATCTGGGACGGCTGCCTGAAGCCATTGAGTTATCCATCTTCCGCATCGTGCAGGAAGGCTTGAGCAACGTGCGCAAGCACGCCCGGGCCAGGACCGTGCAAATCTGTTTGTACCATACCTCACCGCGGATGCTGCTAATTACCATTAGCGACGATGGTCGGGGGTTGGCCGACAATTTTGATTTGGGTTCGTTGTCGGCTAAAGGGCATTATGGTTTATTAGGTATCAGCGAGCGGGTCGCTCTGTTGGGCGGCCGTCTCAAGCTGCAAAATCAGGCGGGTGGTGGGCTGCGGCTTGAGGTTGAGATACCTCACCCCAAGGTAGCGGATAACAGGTTATGAGTGATTACTTTGACACATATGTAACTCGGGCCGGACAAGAAGTGAAACTACGCCGGGTAAGAAAGGGCGACGCCGCCCTGCTGGTCGATATGTTTTATCGCCTCTCGCCCGAGACAAAGCGATTACGCTTTCACCTCTACACGCTCAAAATCCCGGAGGAGCGGGTCTGGCAGGAGGCCGAGAAGCTATCTGATCTGGACCCCCAACGGCAGGTGGCCATCGTTGGGACGGTGGTTGAGGCCGATGGTCAGGAGCACGCCGTGGGTGTGGCCCGCTTTATGCGATCTTCAGTTGAGGATCACGAAGCCGAGGTGGCGGTGGTGGTGCGGGATGATTACCAGCGCAAGGGATTGGGCAAGTACCTGCTCTTATCGCTAACGGAGCAGGCCCGCGATCTGGGAATAACCCATTTTACGGCCTGGGTGGCCAGTGATAATATCCGGCTGATGAAGTTGATCAAGAATTTGGAGCTAAAAAATGTCGAGGCAGACGCCAGATATGGCCAGACCAAGATCAGGGTGCCGTTGTGAGCGGCAGCACCATCTCGATGCGGTGAAACATTACCAGATAACCCAACGCTCTGAATGCAGGCCAGTGAGGATCATCTGCCGGCAAATTCTCGGTTTTGGTATCCTGCACCGGGTGGATCGTGTGCAGGTGGTGCAGTAGAGTTCGTCCAACTTCTACCGGATCACCGACTTCTGTCTGCAGCACCAGCCGGCCAAGCTGAAAGACGGTATTTTGATAGACCAGCCAGCCGACGCTGCCATCGCTCAGAGTAGCGTAAAAGGCGGCCAGATTGCCGGCATTAACCAGCGACTCTGGCTCGTCGATCCACGAGGGAGTTGAAGCCCGGGTTTTGAGAAGCTTGATGGCCTCATTATAGCCCAGCGGTTTGATTGCGGCCGGCGGCGTCTCGATAGTCGGAAGGCCAGGGGGACGGCGCAGCACCAACAGCTCCCTGGTTTCCTTAAAACCTTTCTTGGTGAATAGCGTCTGAGCAGGCAGATTATCTTTGATTACTTCGATAATCACCTGTCTGGCTTGCTTGCGTTGGGCTTGCTCGAGTAGATAGGTGACCATCGCCCAGCCGGTCCCCTGCCGACGCTTCCGGGTAATTACGCCCAACCGGCTCAGCCAGGCTCGCGCCGGCCTGATGCCCAGCATACTCAGCCCCAAGATCTCATTCCCATCCACTGCCACTACAGAAGCATCCATGTCGATGTCGTATACCTGGACATACTCACGCAATCTGGCTGCGTTCATTGGCATCGGCACGATATAATCGACCCGGGTGTGATTATAGGCCTCGGCCAACTCCTCAAAAGTAAAGGCGCTGGCGGGAAGCAGCGCAATCTCGCTTTGGCTCACCGACATAATCAGGGTTATTCGAACCTTCTGGTGAGAAATAGAAACAATAGCTTCCTAGATGCTAGAGGTTTTGAGCATCAATACGACCGAAGGCTTTGACCGGGGATGAGGTTAGACTCACTCGTTCGTCAGGTAGGCGGCAATCTGGTCAGGAAAAGCGCGGGCGTTGATTGGCTTGGAGATATAGCCATCACAACCATAAGCCAGGGCCATTTCTCGAGCGGTATCTTCAGGCCAGGCCGTAACTGCTACCATCGGAATGTGCTGCAATTCGGGTACGCGTTTGATAAAGGTGGCCAAAGTCTGGCCATCAATATCGGGTAATCCCAGATCAATCAAGATCAGGTCCGGTATTTCTTCAATAGCCGTTTTCAAGCCGGCTTCACCTTCACTCTCATGAATAACCTGGTGACCGCGCGCTTCCAAAATCCGTCTCATCAAGAGAGCATTTTGTTGATTGTCCTCGATTACCAATATCTTGCTAATGGTGGCCTCCGCTGTCAACTGGTG
>CAYZHI010000017.1:0-19118 GCA_964477335.1 uncultured Caldilineaceae bacterium
GGGTTGGTGGAACAGGCTGCGGTGTTGGCGTTACAATCACAATGATGGGGGTGGGAGTTGGCGGAGGTGGAAGTGGGCTGGGGGTAGTGGTGAAAGCGGCTGTCGGTGGTAGGGGCGCCGCGGTGGGTGTGTTTGTTGCCGGCGATGGAGCGACCGGGGTGGCGGATGGTGTGCTGGTGAATGGCGGCGAAGTTTCCGTTGGCGAAGGAGTAAATGTGATTACCAGCGCCGGAATGGTCGGGCTGGGGGTGACTTCGACGATGGCCGGCGGTTCTTCCTCCGAAGGCAATTCTTGCATTGCCAGTAATAGGGCCGCAACCACCGTAAGCACCACAATAATCAACGTGCCGATGGCAATAGCCACCCGTTGCCAGGGCGAAGTTGAGCCATTCTCGTTGAGTGGGGGTTCTAATGACACCTGGTTACCCTCATTTCAATGTATGTCAAACGAGTCAGAATTTAGGTCAAGGGGCGGAATGTCGACTTCTTGCCAGGGGTCATCAAACTGCTCGCAGATTGGCAACAGAAAATGGAATGTAGAACCATGGCCGATTTCGCTCTCTACCCAGACCCGGCCGCCGTGAGCTTCAACCAATGATTTGACAATAGCCATACCCACCCCGGTTTCGCCCAACCCCTCAATGAGGGGTCGTTCGGCGCGATAAAACCGTTCAAATACCCGATCCAGGTCTTTCTCGGCAATACCGCCGCCGGTATCACGAATTGAAATTCGCAAGAAGGCCGAACTCTCGCTATCAAGGCCGGTCTGGGGCTCTTCCTCAAATCGAGCTGCAAAGATATCGATAGCGCCTTTGATGGGGGTAGCTTTTAAGGCGTTGCCCAGTAAATTACTCATGATCTGCCGGACCGAGTCTGGATCGGCCTCTACCGGCGGCATCCCTTCGGGTAGATGCATGTTGAGGGTAATTTCTTTTTCTTCCAGTTGGGCTCTGGCGCCGATGATCGTATCCTCAATCACTTCGGCCATATGCAAAATCGTTGGCCGGATTTCTAACTGGCCGGCGTCGATAGCGGTGACCCCGATCAGATCATTCAGCATACTGCCCATCCGTTCGATATTGGCTTTGATGCGTTGTAGAAACTTGCGTTGCATATCGCCAATAAAGCCAACCGACTCACCCAGCAACAGGTCGGTGTAGCCAGTGATGGAAGTCATCGGTGTGCGCAGCTCCTGCGAGAGCGAAGCTACAAATTCATCTCGAGCGCGCTGGCTTTCAGCCTCAGCCGTAATATCATAGAGGATGGTTACGGTGCCTGCCTTATTATTATCGTCAGAATCGAGCGGGGTGATCGTGGCTCGCAAAACTTGCTCGCCTACTCTCAGCGTGGTCGTAACCATTGGCTCGTTCTTGACTTTCAACTGATTCAACGCATTTTGCCAGCGTTCATCGTTGCAAATCTTGACCAATTCCTGACCAACCAGGTTGTTATCCGGCAACGCCAGCAGATTACTGGCGGCGGCATTGGCCCTAAAAACCTTATGATTGCCATCGCCGATGATAACCCCGCAGCTTAACTCTTCAAGCTCAGAACTAACCCTGGCAGCGGAAAGAGCCGCCGGGACCAGGGCGGCCTGGAGTGCCTGGGCCCGTGATCGCTTCAAGGCGCGGGCCAGTTTACGGGTCTGTTCTTTTGTCCGGGCCAGATCATCCTGCAACTGTTTGGTTTCGGCTGAGTCTTGTTCCAGTAGCTCAATCTTTTCCTGTAAACCCTCTCTTTCACGGGCTAACTCGGCCAACAACTGTTTTTGCTGGTTGAGCTCAGCCGCCAGCGTGGAGATTTGTTTATCTTTTTGGACGGCCTTCTCCAACTCGGCTTTGGCCAGTTCTACCGCTTTTTCTAATTTGATTGCCCGTTCGTGAGCCTGTTTGAGCGTCTCGGCATTGACTTTCTCGGCAGTTTCATATTCATACAATCGTTGGGCAAACAGGGCTACTTCTTCCCGGCTCTTTTTGAGCTCAGTTTCCATAGCGGCCCGGCGTTTACCGGACTCTAGTTCCTGGTTGCGCAAAGTCCAGGAGAGTTGCTGGGCTTTGGCCGAAATCGCAGCGTACTCCCTGGCGTGGTCAATTGCGCCGGCAATCTGATTGGCCAGGGTTTTGCAGAGTTGGGTTTGCGTGGCGGTGAAAACTCGCTTGGACAGGGCATTGCCCAAAATTAGCACCCCCAACGGCTGGTCGTCTTTTAGCAGGGGTTGAATAATGAGCGGGCCAACATCGTGAGCGCCCATCAAGGTAAACAGCAGGCGGATTTGATTATTATCCCGATATTCGTCAATCTGCACCTGGTTTTTGCGTTTGAGGGCGTGCTTGATAGCCGGTTGGTCATTGAGTGGAAAGCTGACCGACTCGCCCCGCCCCTTGCGGCTGGGATTATGAATTGAAACCAACCGTAGTTGCGAGATGTCATCACCATTATCCGGCAGGGCGATGGCGCATTGATCGGCCTCAACTGCAGTGGCTACGCTCTTGGCCGCGCCATCCAGCACATTCGACAGGTCGAGCGAGGAGGTGATCTCGCGGGTGGCTTCGAACAGGCTGATCAACCCTTTAATCTGGTCTAACGAGACCTGGCTCAGATTTTGGTATTCCAGCGTCCGAGCGGTAAGTGATTGGATGGCTCCTTGGTAAAGGGCAATGGTAAAGAGGGGATAGGCAATCAATTCGGCCAGGCGCACCCAGACGGGATTGTGCGGCTGAGGATAGGCTGAAGCAAATAGGATATGGAGTAAATAACCAACAAACAGCGTGGCAAAACCGGCCATAGCAAAGGCGCGTTCCTCATCCAGCTTCATGGCGCAATTGATGGCGCCAAATAGAACCAGCGCCACCTGCCAGCTTACAAAAAAGAATTCCCAGCCAGTATGGTTGAAGTCGCTTCCACTCCAATAGGCTACCGCCAGGAAGTAAAAAGTGAAGGCAAAAATGGTATTGATCGCCAGGAGCGTGTTGCCCATTACCCCCTTCTCACGCATGAAGGGGGTAAAGCCCCACACCAGAAAACCCAGGCTGGTGATAGCCATCACCCGTTCAAAGGGAGGTACCCAGGTGGTTGCAATCTGGGGTGAGCTACGCCCGGCCAGCATCAGTACCAGCAGCATCAACCGTAGGATGGTCAAACTACCAAAAACTACGGTCAGCCGCCGCGCTCTAAAGGAGTCGCTGCGTTGCCATTGACCCCAGGCAATGAACAGGGCTGCTTCAATAGCGAACAGGGTGAAGAGATAGTAGGCTAAGTTTAAGGCTGAACTGCTCAGAAAACTAACCACGGTTAACAAACCTTATCAAGTTTAGCCGAAATTAAAAATCAGACCTCATCAGGGGGAACTTTACCTCATCGCCAACTTTCCTGGTCAGTTGACGGCTAACAGCCAGGCTTCAACGGCTGACAGCCCCTCCACTTATCAGTATACCATAACTGAAGGTGATATAACAATAAGATTTCAAGACTATTCAATTAAGGCGTGGCGTGAAAAGAAGAGGTGGCTGCCGGGGGACCGTAAATGCGGCGATAGGCAGCCAGATTAATGTAAATATTTCTTATGTAAGTGCGCGACTCCCAATATGGAATGGCTTCTACAAAGACGTCCAGATCATCGGAGACCTTGATCCATTCCAGTACATTACCCGGCCCGGCATTATAAGCAGCCAGGGCGGCAAACTGATTGCCATCAAAGATACCCAATTGTTGGTTGATGTACCAGGCGCCATATCTCAGACTGAGATAGGGCTGCCAGAGCTGGTCGGGATCATAATCGCCAAACTCGCCTCGTTCGGCCACATATTCGCCGGTGGCCGGCATAACCTGCATCAAGCCCCGCGCCCCGGCCACAGACTCGGCCGACCGTTCAAATAGACTTTCCTGGCGAATAATGGCCAGCAGCAGCGCCGGGTCAAGTTGATATTTCTCGGCTTCGGCAAAAAGCTGCTCGGCAAAATAGATGGGATACAGCAGACGCTGGATAAAGTGAGGCGCCTCCGCCCGGCCATCGACCGGGTGGAGAAAAATCAACCGGGCCGCAGTCAGGATGCTCAGCCGGCCCAGCCCGTACTCCTGAAAATAGAGCGATAGTTGGTACATCGCCAGCGGGTTATTCCACCAATTGTCTTTGACCTTTTCAAATTCATTGAGCGCCTCGGCCCGCAGACCCAGTTTGAGCAGTTCCTGGCCGCGCTGAAAGGCCGGATCAGCCTGTATTTGGGGGCTGAGTCCGGCTAAATCGGCAGTATCATTTGGTTGCAGCCATTCGACCAACCATTCTTCGGCTTGAGCCTGCTCTGCAGCCAATTCAGGGGCGGACGGGAGAGTCAACGGCACGGTATGGGGTTGGTTGCCGGTTAAAAAATCCTGGGCGCGCAGGCTGTAATAATCAAACATGTTTGGCTCCACCTGGGCCAGGACGGTCCGAGCCTCGTCGGAGCGACCCAGGGCTTGCAGGGCCTTGGCCTGCCAGTACAGGCCAAAGCTGGCCAGGTCGCTGTGGGGATAAGTTTCAACCAATCTGGCCCAGATCTCGGCCGCCGCGGTATACCTTTCTTGCATAAAGGCGGCCTGCCCGGCCCAGTAGAGCGCTTCGTCGGCGTAATCATCTTGGGGGTGGGCGTCGGCCAGTTGCAGCAGACTGGCGTAGGCCTCAGGCAGCAGGTCGCCGTTCAGCTCCAGCAAGGCCGCTCGCCAGAGGGCCTGGCCAGCCAAAGCATGGTCGGGATTTTTGGCGGCAAAGTCGCGAAAAACTGCTTTGGCCCGGCTGATGTTGTCCTGGTCGATCAAGGTTTTACCGATTTCAAGATGGGCCTGACCCCAGTTCGGGTCGTCAGGGTAGTCATCGATCAATCGTTGAAAATAGTCGATGGCCATGTTGTATCCGCCGAGGGCTTGCCAGGAGCGGCCGGTCAGCCAGATGGCTTCGGCGGCGCGAGCCGGCGGCCCCGGCTCGGTTGCGGAACTGTCCGCCGCAATATTGGTACTGGTCAGCTCAATGGTCGAAGTGGCTGTATCGCCGGAGGGGACCGGTTCGCTTATTGAGGCCGTGGCGGTGATAGAAACGGTTGAAGTCAACGGCTCGGGCGGATTCAGGTAGCGGTCAAAGGCGGCGATGGCCGGTTGGTAAGCGGCGGCGTAATAGTCAACCAGGCCCCGCTGAAAATCGTCAACCGGCACCTCGGCATCGACCAACTCGACCAGGGCCAGGTAGCTATCGTAGGCCGCCGGATAACTGTTGACTGCTTCCAGGAAGCGGGCATAGGCTGCCTCGGGCTCGTCGGCAGCCAGGTGGGCCTCGCCGGCCAGCCGCAGAATTTTGGCCCGGTAGTCGTCAATTTTGGCTACAGCCAGGATGGCGTCGTACTGCTCCAGCGCGGCAGCCGGGTTGTCAAGCGCCAGGTGGGCCTGGGCAATACCCTCCCGCAGGTGTACCTGAAAACTGGCCTCGGCGGCGGCGTCGAGGCCCAGTTGGTAACTTTTGATGGTATCGGTGAAGGCAGCAGTTCTGAATTGCAAATCGCCAATCCGCTCGTAAATATAGACATTGATGGGGTCATCCGGGATGATACTACCCCGATAGGCCGTAATAGCCGGCTGAGTTTGCCCGGCTGCTTCGTAAGCCCGGCCCAGGTTGAATTGAGAAGAGCGGGTCAGTTCGTCGCTGGGATATTCGGCCAGAAACATCTGAAAGGTGGCAATAGCGGCAGCGGCGTCGCCCAGCTCCAGTTCAGCGCGGCCACGCCAGTGGAGGGCCTGGCGGCGTTCGTGCTCGTGAGCGCCCGGATTGGCCAGCAAGGCGGCAAACTGCTGCCGGGCCGTTTCATAATCGCCGCTGTCGAAAGCTTGGTGGGCCAGGGCCAGGCGCTCGCTAGGGATAGGGGTGGCCGTGGGGGGGGAGGTAGGGGTCGGCGTCGGGGTGGGGGTGGGGGTCACGGTAGCGGTCAGGGTTGCGGTTGGGCTGGAGGTTGGAGTGCGGGTTGCGGTTGGGCTGGGTGTATCGGTGGGCGTGGCCCAAAAAGAGACAAGCGACCGGCGCCGGGAGTCAAGCTCGCAGGCCGATAGGGCTATCAACGACAGTAATAGGCTGACCAGAACAATCCACCGTGACATAGAGGAGTATTATGCCATGCCGCGGCTTAAGGTCAAATGACGCCGAGGAGCTGTTGTTTGGTCCGTTTGCGCCGCCGTTGAATGAAAATCGGCCCAAAGAGCGGCAAACCAAACTGCCAGGGGACAGTCAACAGGTGCATCACCGGCCAGTAATACAGCGTGGTCGATAGGCCCAGTTTTTCCCAGGGCAGGTCACGCAGCCCCCACCGCCAAACCACAAAATAATTGACAATCGACAATTCACCGGTCAGACCAAAGAGGAAGGTGCGCCAGAAGGTGGCCGGAGTCAGATGCAGGGCGGCCAGCGGGACCAGCCACATCGGATACCAAATATGGAAAGTGCGGTTCAACACAAGCAGGCTGAAGTAAGTTAAAAAGCCGGCCGTGAGCAGGGTCAGTTTTTGACGCCACAGTTGCCAGGCAAACCAGCTAAAAAAACAGAAAAAGATGTATTGGGCGGTGGTGCGGGGAAGGTTCTCGGCGACTTCCCAGGCGATGACTTCACGCAGCACCATCCGCATCGCCGAGGCAATAGCAAAACCCCGGCGATCGGCTAACATCACCGTGGCGCCTTGCAGGGTGTCTGATATCGGGCCAAAAAAGAGGTAGACCGAGTAAACCGTAAGTAAGGTCAGAGCCGCGGCCGCTAACCCTTTGCGCAACCGCTGACCCCAGGTAGGCTGCTGGCGCATCAGGGCCAGACCGAACAGCAGCAGCAACAGCAACGCCGGCAATTTGGCCAGGGTAGCCAGGGTAAAGGCCAGCGTAGCGGCCCACCATAAGTCACGCTGCCACATAATGATCCCCAGCACCATCAACGTCAAAAAGAGTAAGTCGTTGTGACCGTTACCCAAACCTTGCAACAAAATCAATGGGTTCCAGGCAAAGAAGGTTAGAGCCAGCAAACGACTGCCCTTTTCCGGGCTGGCCAACCAGCCCAGCAAATAAGCGCTGAGCAGATAACACAACAGGAGCATAAGTTTCACCCCAACGACGCCGGTCACCATGTCGACGCTACCCAGTCGCAGTGGTAGCTGGACGGCCAGCTCCCATAGCGGGCCATACACCGAAGGCAGGTCGGCGAACTCGCCGGCAAAAGGGAGGAAAGGGTCATTGGGAAAAGCGCTGGGCGGCACGCTCATCGGGTTTGCGCCATAGACCGCCCAGATTCGACCTCGCACAACGTATCGGAACAGATCATTGGCGGTAATAGGGTAGAGCCAGATCAGGGTGAAGCCGAAGAGGAGGCCAAAGGTCAGGATGAAGAGCTTCAGGGTGTTAGGCTTGAAAGCTGACCCCTGAGTTGTGATACCTGACACAGTTTTTAGGGCTTGCCAGAAGAGATAGTACAGCAGAAAAAGGGCCAGGACATAGATAGGCGCAAACCAGCGGTAGTCTCGCATCAGGATTTCCAGGTCGGCGGCCGGCCCGCCGGCCTGGGTATTGGAGATGAGCGGAAAGGCGACGATGTAAATTACATAAATGATTTGGCTAAAGAGGCCGATCAGGGTCAATCGGAGGAACGGATTGGAATAAGTCGCCATTGGCAAATTCGCTCATGCGCGGGTCTATCCCAACATTGTAGCCCATGTTAAATGAAGGAGCAAGCGATGGTAAAGGATGGGTTATGAATCCAAAGCATAATTGCTTGACAAACCCTTATGGCTGTGTTACTATCGCCCGTTGCTCATTGTTGTTTTGGGCGCAAAAAGCTACCCCAAAATGGTTTTACAGCACACAAGGAGAACTTTCTTGACCGTAGCCGTAACAGGCTCGATGGCCTTCGACTATATCATGTCCTTTCCCGGCAAATTTGCCGACCATATTTTACCTGAGCAAATCCAGATCTTGTCGGTCAGTTTTCTGGTCGATTCGATGCGCCGGGAGCGGGGCGGCTGCGCCGGTAATATTGCCTACAATCTGGCCTTGCTGGAGCAGCCGGTTTTGCTGATGGCCACCGTCGGCCAGGACGCGCCGGAATACATTGCCGCCCTACGCCAGCAAGGCGTTGATACCAGCGGGGTGCTGCAACTGCACCGCGAATTTACCGCCTCCTTCTTTGTCAGTACCGACCAGGTCAATAATCAAATTGCCAGCTTCTATACCGGGGCGATGGCCAAGGCCGGCCAGATCAGTTTTGCCGAGCAGGATTACCAACGTATCACCCTGGCTATTATCTCACCCAATGACCCTCAGGCCATGGTCAAATATGCCCGCGAATGCCGGGAGTTGGGTATCCCCTATATCTATGACCCCAGCCAGCAGATTCCCCGGTTGACCGCTCAGGAGTTGATTGACGGTATTCAAGGGGCTAAAATTCTGATTGTCAACGATTATGAATATGAGATGATCAAGAAACATACGGGCTGGCAAGATGACGATATTCAGGCCGCGGTAGAAACGGTGATCATCACCCAGGGTGAAAAAGGCGCAATTATTCGCGTTACCGAGGTAGGGGCAGGCAGTCGAGGCTTATTCAAGGAAATCAATATCCCGGTTGCGCCGCCCGTCCGCATTGCCGATCCCACTGGTGTTGGCGATGCCTTCCGGGCCGGTTTGATTACCGGGTTGGTGCGAGGTTATCCGTGGGAGGTTACAGGCCGGATAGGTTCACTGGCGGCCACTTACGTGTTAGAGCAACACGGCACCCAACGCCATCGTTACACCCGCCAGCAGTTTGCTGCTCGCTACCGTGAACTGTTTGGCGATACCCCGGAACTGGAAGATTTTGTTAGCTATCAACGTCAAAATGTTTTAAGCCACAAGGAGAAGCTATGAGTCGTAAGGAATTTGATGTGAAGGATTTGAACCTGGCCGAACAGGGTCGGTGGCGGATTGAATGGGCGCTCAAAGAGATGCCGGTGATACGCTTGCTGATGGAGCGCTTCCACAAGGAACGTCCCCTAGACGGCATCAAGATGAGCGGCTGTTTGCACATCACCACCGAAACAGCCAACCTGGCCCGGGCCTTACAGATGGCCGGAGCCGATGTAGTTTTGACGGCCAGCAATCCGCTCAGTACCCAGGACGACGTCGCCGCCGCCCTGGTGACGGTTTTTGAAATCCCGGTATTTGCCATCAAGGGCGAGGATAACCAGACCTACTACCAACATCTCAACGCCGCCCTCGATCATCGTCCCAATCTGACGATGGATGACGGCGCTGACCTGGTCAGCATGTTGCACAAAGAGCGCACCAACCAGATCCCGGATATTATCGGCAGCACCGAGGAGACCACCACCGGCATTATCCGGCTGCGGGCTATGGCCGCCGAAGGCGCGCTCAAATTCCCGGTGATGGCCGTAAATGACGCCAATACCAAGCACCTGTTCGATAACCGCTACGGCACCGGCCAGAGTACCCTCGACGGCCTCATCCGGGCGACCAATATTTTGATTGCCGGCAAAGTCTTTGTGGTGGCCGGTTATGGCTGGTGCAGCCGGGGGATCGCCATGCGGGCCAAGGGCATGGGCGCCAATGTGATTGTTACTGAAGTGGATCACCTCAAAGCGCTGGAGGCGGTGATGGACGGCTTTCGGGTAATGCCGATGATCGAGGCCGCCCCCCAGGCTGACTTTATTGTCACCTCCACCGGCAATAAGAATGTGGTCGACCGGCATCATTTTGAAGTAATGAAGAATGGCTGCTGCGTGGCCAACTCCGGCCACTTCAACGTCGAGATCAATATCCCGGCCCTGGAAGCGATGGCGGTGGCTAAACGTACCCCGCGCCCCTTCGTCGACGAGTATCAACTGGCCGATGGGCGGGTGCTGCGTTTGTTGGGCGAAGGGCGATTGGTCAACCTGGCGGCCGCCGAAGGCCATCCGGCCGCAGTTATGGATATGAGTTTTGCCAACCAGGCCCTGGGAGCAGTTTATGTTTACCAGAATGGCGCCAAATTGGAGAACAAGGTTTACGCCATTCCTGAAGAAATAGACCAGGAGATTGCCCGGCTCAAACTGGCTTCGATGGGGATCAATATTGATGTATTGACTGCCGAGCAGGTAGCTTACTTGCATAGCTGGCAAGAAGGAACCTGAAAACCCCACCTGCTTTTAGCCATGGAGGTTGCAGGACAATGGCCGACAATCTGGAATTCTTGAACTTAACCTCAAACGAAAAACCCGAACCCCTTCCTGGGGTCGAGACTGAAGCGGCGGCCAGTCCTGTTTCTCCTGAAACATCGGACGAGAGTCTGCCGCCCGTCGTGGAACCGGCCTCGGGATCGGTGGTCACGTTTCAAGGCAATAGTTATGATCTGGCTGCAGTGATTGGCGTAACCATCGGAGGAATGGTTTTATTATCCTGCCTTACCTGTAACCTGGGTTATTACTGTTTGCCGGTTGCGCCTATCATTTTGGGCGCTATCGGTCTGATTGCGGCCAAAGATGCTGTTGATCCGGATCGAACCAAACTGCTCTCCTGGTTGAGTTTGGGGGCAGGGGTGGCCGTCATCTTGCTGATCGTCCTATTTGTAGCCGCCTATATTGCATTCATTTTCTTCGCGGTGATGGCCGATAGCGGCGGCTTTTAACTGAAAATCGAGTGGAATAGAGGAGTAAACTGATGAGCACAACTTTCATGGCCTCGCCCAAATTGTTCTTCACCAGCGAGTCGGTTACTGAGGGGCACCCCGACAAAATGTGTGACCAGATAAGCGATGCTGTTTTGGATGCCATTATTAAGGAAGATCCCCGGGCGCGGGTGGCCTGTGAAACGGCCATTACCACCGGCCTGGTCTGTGTGATGGGCGAAATCACTACCAAGACTTATGTAGACATTGCCGAGATTGCCCGCCACACCATCCGTGATATCGGGTACACCCGGGCCAAATACGGCTTTGATTACGAAACTTGCGGGGTCATCGTCAGCATCAAAGAGCAATCACCTGATATTGCCATGGGTGTGGACAAGGCCCTTGAAGCCAAACTGGGTGAAATAAACAACGACCTGGATACCGGGGCCGGCGATCAGGGGATGATGATCGGCTTTGCCTGTAACGAAACCGAAGAATTGATGCCGCTGAGCATCTCTTTGGCCCACCGGCTGTGCCGGGAGCTGGCCGAAGTTCGTAAAAATGGCACCATCGAATATTTGCGGCCTGATGGCAAAAGCCAGGTTACGGTTGAGTATCATCATGGTAAACCCAAGCGGGTAGATACCATTGTTATCTCCACCCAGCACGGCCCCGAGGTTCACCAGGATCAGATTCGCGCCGATGTGATTCGTGAGGTCATCACCCCGGTGGTACCGTACGATATGATCGATGATAAAACCAAAATCTATGTCAACCCGACCGGTCGCTTTGTTACCGGCGGGCCAATGGGGGATGCTGGCCTGACCGGCCGTAAAATCATTGTCGATACGTATGGTGGGGTGGCCCGTCACGGTGGGGGAGCCTTCTCCGGCAAAGATCCAACCAAAGTCGACCGTTCGGCGGCGTATATGACCCGCTACATTGCCAAGAACCTGGTCGCGGCCGGCCTGGTTGACCGGGTGGAGTTACAGGTTAGTTATGCCATTGGGGTGGCTCGCCCGCTCTCTTTGAATGTCGAAACGTTTGGCACGGCCAAAATTAGCGATGACAAAATCATCGAGTTGATCAAAGAACATTTTGATCTGCGGCCGGCGGCAATTATCAAACAGCTCGATTTATTACGGCCCATCTATAAAGCCACGGCGGCTTATGGCCATTTTGGTCGCGACGATATTGATGCTCCCTGGGAAAGAACCGACAAAGCGGCGGTATTGCGGGCTGCTAGCGGGCTTGAATAGATACGAATCCCCAACCGGTTGCTGGTGAGATGGGGATTCTTTTTTGGCCCAAGCTTAAACCTTAAAATTTTAATCCACCGGCTTGACAAAAACTTGATATTGGGTTATATTATAGGTTCGTAATAAGTAGCCATCTGTTTTTAATACAGAACCCCATATCGAGGTGATTCCCTCAATATATAAGCATATTGTCTATTTTAATGACCCTCTCTGCTGCAGGGTAAGTGGAAAATTTTACCCCAACCATCACCGGCGATGACATACCCTACCTGTTGCAAGGTAGGAAAATAGTTTAGGAGCAACAAAACCAATAACTCTGACCCGCCGCTGCCGTGTGACTTTTGACACTTCAACACAACCGGTATCCTTCCTCTAAACTAGATTCTATTTTCATCTGTCTGGTCGATATACTTTTGCCAAGCTTTGTAGAAATCAACTGGATTATCAGCCAAAGGATTTAATCTATATTTGTCTTCGCTTGTGAATATGTTAACTAAGGTTATTTTATAAGGAGCTAATCATTTATGTCTTTTAACTCCGGCCGCAAAAAGAGTTACGCTCGTATTCCCGATATTCTGGAGTTGCCCCGTTTGATTGAGGTGCAGCTCGAGTCCTTTAAACAGTTCAAAGATGAGGGCTTACGTGAACTTTTTGACGAAATATCGCCCATTGTCAGCTTTAATAAAAACCTGGAGCTTCATTTTTTGGGTTATCGTTTCGACGAGCCCAAATATTCCGAGAATGAGTGTCGCGAGCGGGATATAACCTTTGCCAGTCCTTTGTGGGTTCAAATCCGGCTGATTAACAAAGAAACCGGCGAGATTCAAGAGCAGGAAGTTTTTATGGGCGACTTTCCGTTGATGACCCAGAATGGTACGTTTGTCATCAACGGGGCCGAACGGGTCGTGGTTTCGCAGCTTATCCGTTCACCCGGTGTGTACTTTACCAGTGAAGAAGATCGCTCCACCGGCCGGGACCTCTGCTTTGCCAAATTGATCCCCAATCGCGGCGCCTGGCTGGAATTTGAAACTTCTCGCCGCGACCTGATTTCGGTTAAAGTTGACCGCAAACGCAAGTTGCCCGTTACCATCTTGCTGCGGGCTATTCAAATTGCCGACCTGGATGATGAAACGCTCAAGGTCGCCATGAAAGATCCGAGTGTGTGCACGCAGATGGGGCTGGGCACCGACGAGCAGTTGTTAAGCCTGTTTGAAGCCGTCGATGCTGAAGCTGACCACGGTTATATTCAGACCAGCATCGACAAAGATCCCACCAAGAGCGTGAATGAGGCGCTATTGGAATTCTACAAGAAATTGCGTCCCGGCGATCCCCCGACCATTGAAAACGCCGTGAACTTTTTGCTCTCGTTGCTGTTTTCACCGCGGCGCTATGATTTGAGCAAGGTGGGTCGCTACAAGCTGAATCGACGGTTGGGGCTGAATATCCCCATTGACCACCGCACTCTGACCAAAGAGGACTTGGTCAAGGTGGTCGCCCGGATGATCGATATCAACAACGGTAAGATCAAACCGGACGACATCGACCACCTGGGTAATCGTCGCGTCAAGACGGTGGGTGAACTGATCCAAAACCAACTACGGGTGGGTTTATTGCGCATGGAGCGAGTGGTGCGCGAGCGCATGTCGATCCGCGACCCCGAGCAGGTTACTCCGATGTCGCTGGTGAATATCCGACCGGTGGTGGCGGCCACACGCGAGTTCTTTGGCGGCAGCCAGTTGTCTCAATTTATGGATCAAACCAACCCGCTGGCGGAATTGACCCACAAGCGAACCCTGAGCGCGCTCGGCCCGGGTGGTCTGCGGCGGGAACGGGCCGGTTTTGACGTGCGCGACGTGCACCACAGCCACTATGGCCGCATTTGCCCCATCGAGACGCCGGAAGGCCCGAACATTGGTTTGATTGGCCGGTTGGCTGCCTTCAGCCGGGTCAATGAATTCGGGTTTATTGAAACGCCTTATCGCAAAGTGATCAATAAAGTCGATCCGACTGATGTCGATGCGCTGGTTGGTAAAACTACTCGGGCCGAGGTGAAGGACCCTGAGACCGGCGAAACGGTTGTCCCGGTTAATACGCTGATTGATGAAGATACGGCCATCAAGATTGCCCAATTGAAGCTGGAAGGGCCGGTTTTAACCAAGCCGATCGTAACTGACGTAATTGACTATTTGTCGGCTGACGACGAGGACAACTTCATCATCGCCCAGGCCAACGCCAGGTTGGATGAGCAGCGGCAATTTGTTAACGAGCGCGTGAGTGTGCGCCATCACCAAACGTTCTTGTTCGAAAGCCCTGAAAAGGTCGATTATATGGATGTCTCTCCCAAGCAGATTGTGGGGATTAGCGCTGCCCTGATTCCGTTTCTGGAGCACGACGACGCCAACCGGGCCTTGATGGGCTCGAATATGCAGCGGCAGGCCGTGCCCTTGATTCGGCCGGAGGCGCCGATTGTCGGCACCGGCATGGAATACCAAGCGGCCGTTGATTCCGGCCAGGTGATCATTGCCGAAGCAGCCGGTCAAGTCGTCCGGGTTACCGGCCGCACTGTCGTCGTCCGCGAGGAGGATGGCCAAGAGCGAGAATATCCTTTCCGCAAGTTCGACCGGTCCAACCAATCCACCTGCATTGACCAACGTCCTACCGTGCATAAGGGGCAGTGGGTGGAAAAAGGCGCGGTTTTGGCCGATTCCAGTTCAACGGATCACGGTGAATTGGCGTTGGGGCAGAATGTACTGGTAGCCTTTTTGAGTTGGGAAGGCGGCAACTACGAGGATGCGATTCTGATCAGTGAAGAGCTGGTCCGCGAAGATAAATTCACTTCCATTCATATCGAAAAACACGAGATAGAAGCCAGAGATACCAAATTGGGGCCAGAAGAAATTACCCGCGATATCCCCAATGTGGGCGAGGATGCCCTTAAAGATCTGGATGAAACCGGCGTCATCCGGGTGGGGGCGGAAGTTGGCCCGGCCGATATTCTGGTGGGCAAGATTACCCCGAAAGGTGAAACCGAGCTAACCCCGGAAGAAAAGTTGTTGCGGGCGATTTTTGGTGAAAAAGCTCGTGAGGTCAAAGATTCCAGCTTGCGGCTGCCGCCCGGTGAAAAAGGCATTGTGGTCGATGTAAAGGAGTTTTCGCGGGAAGAACATCGGGACTTGCCGACCGGCGTAGATCGTATGGTCCGGGTAATGGTCGCCCAGCGTCGCAAAATTAGTGAAGGCGACAAGATGGCCGGTCGCCACGGCAACAAAGGAGTCATTTCCAGGGTGGTAGCGATTGAGGATATGCCCTATCTTGACGACGGTACCCCGGTTCAGATCATTCTGAACCCTCTGGGTGTACCGGCCCGGATGAATATCGGGCAGATCCTTGAGACTCATCTGGGCTGGGCGGCCAATCGGCTGGGTTTCCGGGCGATCAGTTCTGTATTTGACGGCGCGGAAGAGGATGAAATTGCTGCCGAGCTAGCCAGAGCCTGGTTGATGGATCATGCCTGGAAAGAAGCCAGCGAACAGGCCTGGCAATGGGTAGCTGATCATGGTTACGACGTGGAGGATTTGGAGGACGAAGCCGAAGCTCGCAGCCTTTACCTAATCGATTGGCTGGGTGAACAGGGTTATGATCAAGAGCAGCTAGCCACCGACCAAAATTACGCTCGCCGGGCGGTGTTACGGGTCTGGCTCAAAGATAAGGGTTATGATCCGGATTTTCTGCTGGCTTTTGAAGGCAAACGTCGTCCCCGGGACATTGGTCTGGCCGCTCGCCAAGCCGTTCGGTTGGCTTGTTTGCGGGAATGGCTGAAAGTGATGAAGCAGCGGGTCGAGAAGATTGCCGATGGACGCCGGTCGGCGACTGTGATCGGGCTGAATGTAGATAGTTTGACGGATGAGGAAGTTGATAAATATGCCCTAAAAATCTCCCGTGAGTTGCAGTTACCCATGCCGACTACCGGCAAAATGACCCTTTACGATGGTAAGACCGGTGAACCATTTGACCGGCCGGTGACCGTTGGGATCATCAACATGCTCAAGCTGGCCCATCTGGTCGAGGATAAAGTCCATGCTCGCTCTACCGGCCCATACAGCCTGGTGACGCAGCAACCGCTGGGCGGAAAGGCTCAATTTGGCGGTCAGCGCTTTGGTGAGATGGAAGTGTGGGCCCTGGAGGCTTATGGGGCTGCCCATACCTTGCAGGAAATGTTGACCGTTAAGAGTGATGATGTGGTTGGCCGGGTAAAAACCTATGAAGCCATTGTCAAAGGCGAGCCGATTCAGGATCCCGGGTTGCCGGAGAGTTTCCGGGTGCTGGTCAAGGAGCTGCAATCGCTGGGTCTTTCGGTTGAGGTGATCTCTGAGAGCGACGAAAAGATGACCTTTGGCAAAGAAGATCAAAAGGAACGGTTGCCCAAACTTGGTTTGGGATTGGGTATTCCCGGTGGAGCGCGGTAGGATTGTCCGGGCAGAGGAAGGTGAGTCCGGTCCCAAAAATTAAAATAGGAACTTGACAGCTAATCCGGCTTATGTTATAGTATCTCCTTGCTTTTGTGGGTAAGAAATATAATCACGAGAGAGGCGCAGAGAAGTCATTCTCGGCCCACAGAATACGGACAGTTTGATAAGTGACGAGGCCACCGGAGAAGGCTATTCCGGTGGCCTCGTATACTGACAAAATATTGAGCCGTTTGTTAGTTTTCTAACAAATTTAACAGAGTAGGAGAACTTCCTTGCCAACAATCAATCAATTGGTACGAAAAGGACGCAAACAGAAGAAATTTAGAACCAAAGCGCCGGCCTTGCGGTTCACTTATAATGCCCTCAAAGGGCGAATGGAACCCAGTGACGGTTCCCCTCAGAAGCGAGGCGTTTGCACCCAAGTTCGTACTATGACTCCCAAAAAACCGAACTCTGCCCTGCGGAAAATTGCCCGTGTGCGCTTGTCTAATGGAATTGAGGTGACCGCTTATATTCCGGGCGAAGGGCATAGTTTGCAGGAGCACTCGGTAGTGCTGGTGCGGGGTGGACGCGTTAAGGATTTGCCAGGGGTGCGGTATCATATTGTCCGGGGCGCGCTTGACAGCACCGGGGTTGATGCCAAACGTCGGGCTCGTTCCAAGTATGGGACCAAACGACCCAAGCAGTAATCAGCACAGAACCATCTTGATTAGAATTTGGAGAAAATTATGGCCAGAAGAAACCGAGCTACTAAAAGAGCGGTTACGCCGGATGTCAAATATAACAGTGAATTGGTTGCCAGTTTCATCAATAAACTAATGAGGGACGGCAAGAAAACTGTAGCGTCCTCAATCTTTTACGAAGCGCTTGAGATTGCCGAGAAGCGGGCCAAGAAACCAGGTCTAGAGCTTTTTGAACAGGCTATCAAAAATTCTACACCGCTGATCGAGGTTCGCCCCCGGCGCGTCGGTGGGGCAACTTATCAAGTTCCGCTGGAGGTTCGCCCCGACCGCCGGCAGAGTCTGGCCATTCGTTGGCTGGTTAATTCGGCCCGATCTCGTTCCGGTAAATCGATGGCCTAGAAGTTGGCAGGTGAATTGGTGGACGCAGCCAATAACCAGGGGTCCACGGTGAAAAAGCGTGAGGACACGCACCGGATAGCCGAAGCTAACCGGGCCTTTGCCCATTATCGTTGGTAGTTTTGCTGAAAATGTAAAACTCCTTTGGAATAATCTGTAGTTTTTTAGTTCAATATCTGTGCCCGTCTATTGTCCTCAGATTGTCGGGTAACAGACTGGTAGATTGAGGGAAGTCCAAAACTCTTACTGGTCTTCTGTGAGGAAAGAGTTTTGGACTTTTGATGTCCTAAGACGGTCTTATTATTTCTGAGGATTTGTCAGGTTAAGCCGTACCCAGATATAGTGGTTCCAAAAGGCCATAACAGGAATTAAACACTAAATGTAGGGGTAGCAAAAAACAGACGGCTTAAGCGTGGGGAAGTGAGTTATTTATGGCGCGCCAATATCCATTAGAACGTACCCGTAATATAGGCATTATTGCCCATATCGACGCCGGGAAAACGACCGTCACCGAGCGGGTACTTTTCTATACTCAAAAGATTCACCGGATTGGTGAAGTTCACGATGGCGCGGCGACGATGGACTGGATGGAACAGGAGCAAGAGCGAGGTATCACCATCACTGCAGCGGCAACGACCTGTTACTGGAATGACCACCAGATTAACATCATCGATACGCCAGGCCATATTGATTTTACCGCCGAAGTGCAGCGCTCTTTGCGCGTGTTAGATGGCGGTGTGGTGGTCTTTGACGGCGTCGCTGGCGTTGAACCACAATCTGAAACCGTCTGGCGGCAGGCTGATCGCTTTGGGGTGCCGCGCATCTGTTTTGTCAATAAAATGGACCGAATTGGAGCCGATTTCGGGCGAACCATCGCTATGATTACCGATCGATTGGCGGCCAATCCGGTGCCGATCCAGATGCCCATTGGAGCCGAAGATAAATTCCGGGGTGTCATCGATCTGATCAAAATGGAGGCGATCTATTATCTGGATGATCTCGGAACCAAGTCCGAGGCGTCGCCGATCCCTGCTGACATGATCGATGAAGCCAAACAACTGCGCGAAGAGATGCTGGAAAAAGTGGCTGAAGTTGATGATGCCCTGATCGAAAAATATCTGGAGGGTGAAGAAATCACGCCGGCTGAAATCCATCGAGCCCTGCGTATGGCTACTATTGCCGGAGTGATTGTGCCGGTGTTGTGCGGCTCGGCTCTGAAGAATAAAGGCGTTCAGCGTTTGTTGGATGCGGTCGTCAATTACCTGCCGTCGCCCAAAGATATCCCGCCGAAGATCGGCTTAAATCCCTATACTGACCAGGAAGTGGTTGTTTTTCCGGATGAAAATGATCCTTTTGTGGGCCTGGTGTTCAAGATTGTAACCGACCCATTTGTGGGACGCTTGGCTTATCTGCGGGTTTATTCCGGGACTTTGAATGCCGGCTCGGGGGTGCAAAATTCTTCTAAAGGCAAAAAAGAGCGAGCCGGCCGTTTGCTGCAGATGCATGCCAATCACCGCGAAGAATTGAAAACAATCTATGCCGGCGACATTGCCGCTGTGGTTGGCCTCAAAAATACCTTTACCGGGGAAACCATTTGCGACGCCAGCCGGCCGGTGGTTATGGAATCCATCACCTTTCCTGAGCCGGTCATCAGTATGGCCATTGAGCCAAAAACCAAGGC
>CAYZHI010000018.1:0-18899 GCA_964477335.1 uncultured Caldilineaceae bacterium
GCCTCTGCGGGCGGGCATAGGGATGCCCGCCCTACGGTAAATTTGGATCTACTGAGTATCTAAAAGTAGAATGCTGCGTGTTGCGTATCGCTCATTGCACTTTGAGGTACGCAATACGCACGACGCAACGCGTGCAACTTTTCACTCAGAGTTACGTAATCTAAATAGGATGTTTATCCACAAATTCAAGTACAGGGAGTATAGCACGGGCGTTCGAGCTTCGTCAAACAATGTACGATAATGCTATTGTCAGGCAAGAATAGCTCTGGTATAATGGGGTAGCTTTAACCAAATCTTACTTCTTTAGGAGGGAGTGAGCAACTATGGACATGGCAGCTGTTCTCAAAGCCGGCGGCGTTGGCGCGGCGATTCTGGTAGTATTGTCGTTGCTAAGTTTGATCCCCTGTGTCAGTTGTATTACTTTCTTTTTAACGCTCATTGCTTACGTTGGTATTGGTGTATTGGCGGCCTACTGGATGGCCCCGCCGCGTACCGGTTCTAATGGGGCCATGACCGGGGCGGTGGCGGCATTGGTGGCATCTTTGATCGGCGGGCTGGTGAGTATGATCATAAACAGTATCTATTTTGCCGCCACCGGCTCGGCCCAATTTGCGCAAGCCCTGGCTGATATCCCCCCAGACCAGTTGGCGGCCCTGGCTGAGGTCGGGATCGATCCGGCTATGTTCGCCGGTGGGGCGGGGATAGCCACGGTGTTAGGTGTGGGCGCGTTCTGTTGCCTGCTCAGTGTGCTGGTGGCGGCTGCACTTGGCGCGGCTGGCGGTGGTTATTGGGGCAGCAGCCATCCGCACTGATGGGATATTGGGGCGTCAATATTCAGAAAAATGAACGATGCCCTGCCTAGTTAACCTTAAATATAAAATTTTTCTTGTAAGAGGGAGGTTTCACTCAATTATGGATATCGGATCTGCCTTTACCTTTATGTTTGATGATCAGGATTGGATCAAGAAAATTGCCATTGGCGGTGGTTTCATTCTGGCGGCGGTAATTTTGTCCCCTATTTTAATTGGCCTGGCGCTATTTCTGCCGATTAACGGTTATATGTTAGAGACACTCAAGAACGTCCGGGACGGGCGAGCCGTGCCGTTGCCGGAATGGAGCGACTTTGGCAATCTCTTTAGCAAGGGCTTGATGGTTGCTGTCATCGGGCTGGTTTACTCAATTCCGGCCATTATTCTCTACTGCCTCAGCTTTGGCGCTCAGTTTGCCCTGCAAGAGGTTGATTCCGATATGGCCGGGATACTGGGTACGCTCGTGGCTTGCCTGGCCTGTCTCCAAATCTTGTTTGGATTGCTGGCGGGGGCATTGTTGCCAGCCGGCCTGATTCGCTATGCCGAACACAATTCACTCGGCGCGGCCTTTCAATTTGGCGAAATCTTTAGCTTTATCAGCAGGAATATTGGCGATTACATCATCGTGGTTCTTTTAACCTGGGTGGCTCAGTTTGTAGCCGGCTTTGGGCTAATCCTGTGTATCATTGGCGTCTTCTTTACCGGCTTTTGGGCTTTTTTGGTGACAGGCAACCTGTACGGCCAACTGGCCCGCAAGGCTGCTGCAGGTATGTGATTGCTGAGAAAGGATGGGCGGTATGATCGAAGCGTTTTCTAATATCGCCACGGCGTTTGGGTTGTCGGCTTCAGCCGGGTTGAACGCCTATTTACCGCTGCTGGTGGTGGCCCTCACGGCCAGATATACTGATTTGATCAAACTCAACGAGCCGTGGGACGTTTTGACCAGTTGGTGGGTCATCGGCGCGCTGGTGGTGCTGCTGCTGATCGAGATGACCGTGGACAAGATTCCGGCGGTCGATACGTTGAATGACGCCATCCAAACCGTGGGCCGTCCGGCGGCCGGAGCCGTACTCTTTGCCGCCAGTTCCGGCGTAGTCGGCGACCTGCACCCGGTGCTGGCGTTCATCGCCGGCTTGCTGCTGGCCGGCGGGGTCCACACAGCCAAAACGGTGGCCCGCCCCATGGTCACAGCCACCACCGCCGGAACGGGCAATTGGGCGGTCAGTATTATCGAAGACATTTTGGCCCTGATCACCACCGTCCTGTCAATCTTGATCCCAATTCTGGTCATGTTAACCGTCATCTTTTTGTTGCTGTTAATCTTCTGGTGGCGAGGCCGCCAGGTTAAAGCCGGCGCGGTGTGAGGGACGAGAACGATGAACAGTCAATACGCCTCTAGCCCGCCCACCAACACTATGGCCATCGTCAGTTTAATTGCCGGGGTCGTCAGTTGGTTCGCTTTGCCGCTGCTGGCGGGCGTGGTTGCCATTGTCACGGGGCACATGGCCCGCAACCAAATCAGAACCAGCTTTGGTCGGGAAGGGGGCGACGGGCTGGCTCTGGTTGGCCTGGTTTTGGGATATCTCAACCTGATTGCCTCTTGTGTGCTACCTCTGCTCATCCTTGGCGGCGTCATCAGTGTTGGCGGCATCTGCAGCATCTGCGCCGCCCTGACTGAATCTGGCAACTTCGGCGCGTCACCATTGCTGCTCCCCTAAATCAAGCAAACTCAAAATTGTCTCTGGTCCCCCAAATTTGATACCAAATCTGGGGGACCACCCAATCCGGGCGGAAGTTGGCAATTTGAAAATCCCCTTAACTTAGACTACAATCGAAACAGACTCAGTAGATCCAAAATTGCCGTAGGTGGGCATCCCTATGCCCACCCGCAGAGGCATAGGGATGCCTCTGCTACCAAAAATTGGATCTACTGAGACTCTCAGTAGCTTGCAACATCGGGAGGAGAAATTCCTTATGAAATTTGTCGGCTTTACCCCCATTCCTGAACGGATTACCCGCCTGGTAGAAATTGCCTATAACTTGTGGTGGACCTGGCATCCCGAAGCGCAGGAGCTGTTCCGCCAGATTGATGCCCAACTTTGGGAAGATGTCTATCACAATCCAATCCTTTTTTTGCGGGAGGTACGCCAATCATCCGTTGAGAAAGCGGCCAACGACCCTGATTTCATTCGCGCCTACCACCAGGTTCTGACCCGGTTCGATGAGTACCAGCTACTTGATAATACCTGGTTCAAAGAGACTTATCCCGACAAAATCGATAAACCCATCGCCTATTTTTCAGCCGAGTTTGGCCTGCACGAATGTTTACCAATCTACTCTGGCGGTTTGGGCATTTTATCGGGCGACCACACCAAAGAAGCCAGCGATTTGGGCTTACCTTTCATCGGCGTGGGTTTTTTGTACCCCCAGGGTTACTTCAAACAGACCATCACCGAACACGGCAATCAGGAAGCTTCTTACGTCAAAGTACGCTTTGCCGAAGTTCCGGCGCAACCGGCTTTTACGGCCGATGGCAAGGAGATCGTTGTGTCGGTGGGCTTGCCGGCGCGGGGCAATCTGCCGGATCGTCGTGTGTACGCCAAAGTTTACCATTTGCAAGTAGGTAAAGTACCGCTCTACCTCATGGACACCGATATCCATCCCAACCCACCCGAGGACCGGGAACTGTCGGCCCGGCTCTACGGCGGCGACGAAGAGATGCGCGTTGCTCAGGAGATGGTGCTGGGTATTGGCGGGGTGCGGGCCTTGCGAGCATTGGGAATCAGGCCGGCCGTTTACCACATGAACGAAGGCCACTCGGCTTTTTTGGTGCTGGAACGGGGCCGCGAGCTGGTTGAAAGCGGTCTCAGCTTTGCTCAAGCCAAAGAGATCATCCGCCGTAGCACGGTCTTTACCACCCACACCCCGGTTCCGGCCGGTCATGACGCCTTTCCCTTCCCCATGATCGACCGTTACTTTCCCAAATCGCACGAATATCTAAAGATCAGCCGGGACGAGTTTCTCAACCTGGCCCGGCAAGATCAAAGTTGGGGACCTACCTTTAGTATGACCGTACTGGCGCTGAAAATGTCGGGCCGGCACAACGGCGTGAGCCAGCTCCACGGTGAGGTCTCCCGCCGTATGTGGAGCTGGCTCTGGCCGAACAAAAAAGTGGAGGATGTGCCGATTACCTACGTGACCAACGGGATCCACACCGAAACCTGGCTGGCCCCAGAGATGAAGGCCCTGTTTGACCAATACCTGGGCCAGCACTGGACCCGCCAGATCGATGACCAGGCCATGTGGAACGAAGTTGCTCTTATTCCAGACGCCGAGTTGTGGGCCGCCCTGAACCAGATGCGGGGTCGATTGATCGACTTTGTCCGGATACGCACTCGCCAGCGGCTGGCCCAACTGGGGCGACCTGCTCATGAACTTCAAGCTACTCAGGGGCTGCTAAATCCCACTGCCCTGACCATCGGCTTTGCCCGGCGCTTTGCTACCTATAAGCGGGCTACGCTCATCTTCCACGACACCGAACGGCTCAAGCGGATTGTCCACGGCGGCGGTAACCGTCCGGTTCAATTTATCTTTGCCGGCAAGGCTCACCCACGCGATGAGCCGGGCAAGGCCTTTATTCGTGAAGTCTACCACCGGGCCCATGAACCGGGGCTGGCCGGACATCTGGTTTTTGTGGAAGATTACGATATCAACGTGGCCAGACATATGGTGGGCGGGGTAGATGTATGGCTCAATACGCCGCGGCGGCCGATGGAAGCCAGCGGCACCAGCGGCCAGAAAGCGGGACTGAACGGCTCGCCTAACTTTTCCGTGCTGGATGGCTGGTGGGCCGAAGGCTACAACGGCAAGAACGGTTGGTCAATTGGTGATCCCACTATCGAGTATGATGACGAAGCCGCCCAAAACCACGTCGATGCGACCTCTATTTATGAGTTGCTGGAAACTGAAATTGTCCCCAAATTTTACCAGCAAAATGAGCAGGGGCTGCCTGAGCAATGGTTACAACTTGTCAAAGAGTGCATCCGCACGGTCGCCCCTCAATTCAGTATGACCCGGATGATTAAGGAATATACGAATAAATTGTACGTTCCGAGCATGGAGTGAAGGGGGTTATCAGTTTTGAGTTTTGAGTTTTGAGTTTTGAGTTTTGAGTTTTGAGTTTTCAGTTATAAGTAGACAGGAGTCAGGGACAACTGTTGATTACTGATTGTTCATTGTTCATCATTCATTGCTCATTTTTCATCGGTGTCCAAAATTATCGTCACCGGCCCATCGTTTTCGATGTGAACCAGCATCATGGCGCCAAAAACGCCGGTTTCAACTTGCTTGACTCCCAGGCTACGGAGTTGTTCAACAAATTGAGTCACTAACGGTTCGGCCAGGTCGGGCGGCGCTGCTCCGGTAAAACTGGGGCGGCGTCCCTTCTTCGTATCGGCGAACAGGGTAAATTGTGAAATGACCAGCATTGCGGCGCCAATGTCAAGCGCCGACAGGTTCATTTTGCCATGATCGTCCTCAAACACCCGCAGGTGAACCACCTTCTCGGCCAGCTTCTTGACCTCGGCCGGGCCATCCTGGTGGGTTACCCCCACCAAAATCACGTAACCCGCCCCAATCGTTCCCACGACCTCGTCGGCTACCGTTACCTGGCCCCGGCGGACTCGCTGTAGAATCGCTCGCATTGTCTATGGTCCTATCCTCTGGTAAAATTAAAGCGCCCGGCGCTTACTCCGTTAATGTTTATTATATCTGCGCCGATGGAATTGAACAACGACACCCCAATTCCCGAGACATGTGACAAGCAGCCCCAATACCGGTATAATCCTGATGAATTACGGAGTGAGGGATAAATTGGCGGTCAAATCAGATCAAAAAGTTCACATCCTGCCAGATGAGCCAACCCTGGGCCGGGCTGCAGCCGGCTATGTAGCCCAGCTATCGGCGCAAGCTATTGCCGGGCGAAGCCGTTTTACCGTGGCCCTGTCCGGCGGATCGTTGCCCCGGCTGGTTGGCCCAGCTCTGGCCGCCGAACCCAATCGTTCCCAAATCGACTGGGCCGGCTGGCACGTTTTCTGGGCCGACGAACGCCTGGTGCCGCTAGACCACCCCGATAGCAACTTTCGCCTGGCCCGAGAGTATCTGTTCAACCAGGTCAATATCCCGGTAGCCCAAATCTATCCTCTTGATGACTCGTTTGAACCGGCGGCTACCGCCCGAACCTACCAGGCGCTCCTGGCTCAGCTTTTTCAACCTGAGGCCAGCCAGCCGCCCCGTTTTGACCTGATTCTGTTGGGGTTGGGTGAGGATGGCCATACCGCCTCTTTGTTCCCCCATCACCCCTTGCTCACTGAAACCAGCCGTTGGGTAGCGCCCATTCTTGACTCACCCAAGCCGCCGCCAGAACGGATCACCCTGACTCTATCGGTTATCAACCAGGCTCGGGCGGTGGCCTTTGTCGCTGCCGGCGCCGGCAAAGCCACCATCCTGGCCCAGGTATTGGAGACGGAGGCGCCAGCCGGAGCTTTACCGGCGCAACTGGTCCGGCCAAGCGATGGCGATCTGGTTTGGTTTGTGGATGAAGCAGCGGCAGCCAGGCTGACCACCAGCTAACAGGAGGCATGAGACGATGCAAACTGAGATTCTACTGGCCGGCGACATCGGCGGGACCAAAACCAACCTGGCCATCTTTTCAGCCGAGGCCGGACTGCGCGCCCCCCTGGCCGAAGCCACTTTTCCGAGCCGTGATTATCCCAGCCTGGGAGCGGTCGTCAACGAGTTTTTAGCCCAAACCGGCTATCAGGTCGAGCGGGCCACCTTTGGCGTGGCCGGGCCGGTGATTGGCGAACGGGCCACCATTACCAACCTGCCCTGGGTGATGAGCGAAACCGAGTTGGCCGAAAGCCTGCATATGTCGTCTGTTCATCTGCTGAATGATTTAGTGGCGATTGCCAACGCAGTCCCCAGATTAGAGCCGGCCGACCTACATACCCTGAAACCGGGTGAACCGGCCCGCGGCGGAGCCATTGCGGTAGTTGCGCCAGGCACCGGCCTGGGTGAAGCCTACTTGACCTGGGATGGTCACCGCTATCATGCTTACGCCTCTGAGGGCGGTCACGCCGATTTTGCCCCCACCAATCCTCAGCAGTTAGAGCTGCTCGGATATCTTCAAGCCCGGTTTGAGCACGTTAGCTATGAGGCAGTCTGTTCAGGCAAGGGCATCCCCAACCTGTACGACTTCCTGAGAGACAGCGGCTATGGCCCGGAACCGGCCTGGCTGGCGGAACAATTGGCTGGGGCTAAAGATCGCACGCCCATCATCGTCCAGGCCGCTCTGGACAAATCAAGCGAGCTTTGCACGGCCACGCTTTATCTTTTTGGCTCGATCTTGGGGGCAGAAACAGGCAATATGGCGCTCAAGGTGCTGGCGACCGGCGGGGTTTACCTGGGCGGCGGCATTCCACCCCGGATTCTGCCGGTGCTCAATCAGGGGGAATTTCTGGCGGCCTTTCAGCAAAAGGGCCGATTCTCAGACTTTTTGCGCAATGTGCCTATTCACGTGATCCTCAATCCCAGAGCGGCGCTATTGGGGGCAGCTTGCTATGGGTTTGACCTGGCCTAACCTGGACCGGTAGCTTCCCCCTCATTCGGAGTGGATTTGGCCTGGTTTTGAGCTTCCTTTCCAGCTTTCGCCGGCATAAAGTACTGACCAAAACATCGACTTATACTCAGACCTTGCCGTATTTGCTCAGAACTTTCTTGATTCGAAAAACCAACTCGTGAATAGCAAAAGGTTTCAGGAGATACTCCTCTGCACCAAGTTGGAGACCGGTCTTGACCTCGGCCTCCTGCCCATAGGCTGATAAAAACACAATCGGAATATGTTTGGTACTTTCCTGCCCTTTAAGGATTTCGCAAGCTTCAAAACCGGTCATATTGGGCATCCGCACATCCAGCAGGATCAAATCAGGCTGGCTCTCATTGGCCTGAGCCACAGCCTCCACGCCGTCAAACACCCCAATGGCGTCAAAACCGCTGAGCTGAAAGGCATCGACCAATAATTTTCTAACATCGTCTTGATCTTCGGCAATCAAAATCAGTAGATTATTCATAAGCGGACTCTCTCCCACCTGATATTACCTCTGGTATGGTAGTTCGTCAATCCTTGTTTAGGTTTTTCCAGAAGTTAATCATCAAGGCAGAAGCTGGATGGCATCCACCTGGGCGCCATCGTCATCCCCTCCTGACGGCGATAGGAGCCGGAGGAACTGATAGGTACCCGCCGGGGCGCGTTGCTCGACATCTATGGTGATGCCGGTGGCATGTGGGCTGGAACCATATAAGTCCGCCATCGGGATCGGCGTATTATCAAGTTCGGGTAAACTCCAGGCGGCGAGGTTCGTATTGGCATCAGGTAAGCCATCGCCCCAATAGAAAACAGTGATCCAGGGACCACCCAGGTCCGCCCCAACCTGGACGATGACCCAATCCATTGAGACAAAACCGGATGGATTTTCGAACTCATAGTAGACAAAATCATAGCCAGGGTGGGTGGTAATCGGCGACGCCCCCAGATCGATAATCTGGGCCTGACCGCAGCCAATCTCGGCAATAATCCCGTTCGGTGCGCCGATATTTGGCTCGCCTGGTGGAACGTTTTGCCAACAACCCACGGTCGGGTCATCATCGACAATCAGCAAGGTGGCTGTAGCCTGAGTTCCCAGCGCGGCACCTACCGGATTGGTGAGCCGCAGCGAAAGCTGCTCGTTTGACTCGTCGTCGGAGTCGTCGATGATTGGTACTGTGAACATCTGGCTGGTTTGGCCCGGCGCAAAAGTTAGGGTACCGCTGCTGGCCGTAAAATCCGCCCCGGCGCTGGCCGAATCAGCCTCGGTTTGGTAATCGACAGTCACGGTCACGGCCGAAAGCGAATCGAGGGTAACAACGAAGCCAACGGCCGCGGCGTCGCCTTCGTTCACGCTATAGGCAGGTAACATAAATTCCACTAACGGTAGGGCGGTATCATCATCCGTAATCGTCAGGGTGGTTGGATTGTTGCTATCAATAACGGCATTGACCGGGTTAGACAGGGTTAACCGGAGTCGCTCGTTGCTCTCGGCCGAAAGATCATCAGCAATGGCGACGGTGAAGGTGGCGCTCAGGACGCCGGGCGGAAAAACCAGAGTGCCACTGATGGCGGTGTAGTCAATCCCGGCAACCGCGTCGAGGTCGCTGGTCGCGTAATCAACGGTCACGGGTTGGCTGCTAGCCGCGCTCAAGGTAACCACAATATTAGCACTGCCATCACCCTCGGACACATTGAACGCTATCGGGTTGAAAGCCACAGTTGGCGGTCTTGGGGTGGAGGTAGGAGCAGGGTTATCATCATCGTCCGGCGGCGGTTCCGGAGTAGGTGAGGGCGGGGGGGGCAAGGGCGTTGGGATGACAGTAGCCGGTACAGGAGTGGGACTGGCAGTAGGAGGTCGAGGAGTTGACGTCGCGGTAGCGGTCGGCGCCACCGGGGTTGGGGTTGCAGCCGGCGTGGGCGTGAAAACATTGATTGGCGTAGCGGTTGGCGGCGCCGTGGCGCTGGTTGCAGGTGTAGCTGTGCCGTTAAACCCAAAGGGTGTCGGCGTGTCGACCACGGTTGGACCGGCTGTTGGCGGCAAGGGGGCCTGCGGGGAACCGGTACCCGCAGGGCTGGCGACTGGCAGGAGCGGCTTCGGCCCGCTGCCGGTCGTGGGGGTGGGCGTGGCGGGCAGCATGGCCACGTAGGCCAGTTCATCACTGCCGAGGTTGGCCGGCGTAATTTGCAGGAAGGCGATGTCGGCTGCGGTCCGGGCAACTACTTCAGGATCGAGCACTCCAAACTGAACCTCATCAAGCGCACCTCGACTATAATCGGCCTGGCTACTGGCCAGCAGGCTGGCCGGCGTCAGCCGATCGGGCCAGAAAGTGAGGGCAATCCCGGAAGAACAGAAAACACAGCCAAAACTCAACAACAGAGCCAACAGGAGTATTAGCCATTCACGGCGGCGAGGTCGTTTTTGGGGTTGCTCAGGCGGATACAACTTTGAGTCCATCACCACAATTACAGTTTTAGCAAATGTCTTGCCTGCCCGTTCACAAATTCAGTTTGGACATGAAAATTACCACAATGTTGGCCGGATTCAGCCACCAACTCTTGCTCAAGCTGATCTTGCAACATGGGCAAGACCAGGCTAAAAGTAGTGCCAACGCCCAATTCGCTATCGGCCCACAGCCGTCCTTTGTGCCGTTCAATGATGGAGTGGGCAATAAACAAACCCAAGCCTACTCCGGCGACTTCAAAGGTTGCTTCATGGTTTGCTCTGAAAAACGGCGTAAACAGGTAGGGCAAGTCGACGACGTCTACTCCAATGCCAGTGTCAATCACATCTAAGCGGAGCTCCTGAGTTTGCTGGTACAACTTGACCGTGACTCGGCCACCAGCCAGGGTATAGTGAAAGGCATTGCTCAACAAATTGTCGACTGCCCAACTCAGCCGATCAGGGTCGGCGTAGACCCATAGAGCCGGTTCAAGCTCTTGAACGTCAAAAGATAACTCCTTTTTTTGCATTGGCTCACGCCACTGTTCCACCACCTGCTCCACCAGTTCGGTGAAACAGACCTTTTGTTTGTACAACATCAACGTGCCGGCCTGAACCTCAGAAATATCTATTACCTTATTGATATGCTGCAACAGTTTATCGGTGTTACGGCTGATGACTTCCAGAAACTGATATTGCTGCTCGCTAAAACTACTGCCGGCGGTCATCAACAGCAAGTCACTGTAGCCCTTCACCGCAGTCAAGGGGGTGCGCAGCTCGTGAGAAACCGTGGTGACAAAACTATTCTTCAGATTTTCCGCTTCAGCCTCGCGGGTCACATCGCGCAACACCACCACGGTCCCCAACTCTTGCCCGGCCGGGGTTCTCACCGGCGCAATCGCGGCGCTCAATACCCGGTTACCTACCTGATAACGGCGCGACTGCTGGAGTCTGGCCAAAACCAGGCTTTGCTCTAGGGTAGATTCCTCTTGAGGGATTGTGGTGGTAGTGGTTGAGGGCAATTCACGTAGAATGTCGGCCAAAAAATCAGTCGATACTTCGGCCAGAATAGACTGGGCCGCCGGGTTGGCCGTAATAATCAAGCCCTGCTGGTCCAGCACAATCACCCCATCGGCAATGCTGTTAAGAATGGCCTCCAGCTTGCTGGCCTGCTCCAGCAGCTGGTGATTGCGTTCCACCAGCCGGCCGGTCATCAGGTCAAAGGATTGGGCCAGACTGCCGATTTCGTCCCGGCGCACGATGCCGGTGCGTTGGTCTAAATCGCCCTGGGCCACCGCCACCGAGGTCTGAACCAGCCGGTTCAGCGGCCGGATGATCCGCTGGGCAATCACAAAACCCAGGGCAAACACACAGATGGTCGCCGCTGAAAAAAGCAGACTTAACAAATTACGGCTGGTCACAGCCGCGCTGACAATAAAGTTGCTCGGCAGGGCCACACTAAACAGCCCCAACGACTGGTCTCGTAGCCGCCAATCGCCGTAGGCCAGGGTGTATTCATGGCCCAGAATTTGGATGCGCTTGAGGGGGACTTCACGATCGGCTTTGGTAACCACAACGGGGTAACGATCAGAAGATTCCTGCAAAAGCAAGCGGATGGTATCGGACTGTTCAGGCGACTCTTGGAGCAGGTCGGCGACAGCCTGTTGATCGCCGCCGAGCGTGGTTTCGAGCACGTTGCCCGCCGAGTCATACAGCGTTACCCTGGCGACGGCGCTTTCCGTGAGGTTAACGACCATCTCTCGCAAGTAACTACCGACCAAAACAGCCCCAACCCGCTCATTATCCTGGTAGACCGGCCCGACGGTAAAAAGCATCAAACCGTAGGGAGTTTGGCTGAGTAAAATTCGCTTGTCGCCAAATTCATCCACCTGACCTTCCAGCACCAGGCGGACATCGGCCAATGATGAAAAATCGGCGCCGTGGCGGGTTTCGCCATTAAGGCCAATTTGCTGGGGTGGACGTTGCCAGCCGAAAACCTCCCGCCCCTGCCTGTCCAACAGCTCCACCGCATCGGCGCGGCTATTAGCGATGATTTGGGGGACCCGGGCAGCCAGTTCGGCCTGATCGCCGGCGGCCAGGCTGGCCGCCACACCTTCCGTAGCGGCCACCATACGCAGCACCTCCAGCCGCTCCAGCTCGTAATCGACCATGCTTTCCGAGACAACCCGGCCGGCGTCGATGAGTTGATTATTGAAACGTTCCTGCAATGAGTCGGTGGTCAGCTTGACGACAATAAAAGCGCCAACACCGGCCACGGCCAACGTCAACAGCAGATAGGGCAGGATAATTTTGGCGCCGATACTGGCCCAAACCCGACTCAAGAAACTAATCGGTAAAATTTTGGGGGACGGTTGAACCGCCTGATTTGTCCTTTGTCCCATCTTAACCAGCTACTTTCTACTACTCGATCCTGCTGAAGTCTCTTGAAATCCACGGCGCTGTATCTGCGGCAAATCTGACCCGCTTACAGTCCCCAGGATATAGATTTTTTTTGTTAAAATGCTCGTGGAACCTGCCCTAACGCGGCTGGCACAAACAATTTAACGGGCGTCAGGTCGACTCAATAATTACCATCAGTCTAGCATAGTCAAGCTGGAAATAACACCCCAAGATTTGGGGGTTTCTTTCAACCTCAGTAATCCCCCTTAGCATATCATTTTTTCATTGCCAACACAATGAGAAAATGGTGGATTTTAGATAAAAAAAAGACCACTTTAACAGTGGTCTTGGCTACGTAAAAATGAACCGATTTGTACGCAAAATTACGCCCTGGCCGTCAGGATATTTCGGCTACATTATTCAGGCTCAGGTCGATCAACCTGACGAGTTTTGACACGCTTGGACGAAGGCCGTAAATATTCGGCGAGCCGACTCTTGTTCGGCCACCAAGACTTCCGGGTGCCACTGCACTCCGATGAAAAAGGGATGATCAGGTTTTTCAATAACTTCCACCACGCCATCCGTGGAGCGCCCCATAATTTGCCACGGCACGGGCACAGCCTCGACGGCCTGGTGATGCAGGCTATTGGTCCAGATGGTCTCTGATTCGACGATGTAGGCCAGACGGCACGCCGGTGCCAGCTCCACGGCATGCGCCAGGTATGTCTCGGGCTGGCTGCGCTCGGTGTTGTAGGCGTATTGGTGGAGGGTCGCCGCCGGTAACTGGGAGGGGATATCCTGGATCAACGTTCCACCGGCGGCCACGGCGATCACCTGAATTCCCCGGCAAATCCCCAGCAGCGGCTTGCCCTCAGTCGCGGCCCACCGCGCCACGGTGATCTCGTCGTGGTCCCGGTCCGGCTGAACATCGCCCAGCGTGGGATGGGGCTGGCCGCCATATAGCGACGGTTCAACGTCGCCGCCGCCGGTCAGCACAATGCCGGCGGCCAGATCATACAACGTTCTGAGCGACGACTCAGGGAGGTTCAAAGGGATCAGAAAAGGAATTCCGCCGGCCTGAGCGATAGCCCGGAGATAGGGTTCACCCTGGGCATTGATAGGTTTTCGCCTGTAGTTCAAACTGCGATCGTGCCGGCACAGTAAACCGATCAGGGGTAGTTCAGATTTCATCGGAATGGTAACCTCATCTCACAATTTCTATAGAATATTCCAGAAATAATACCTCAAATCCGGCAAATCACCAACGGACTTGCGACCGTTCCAAGTCGCGTATATGATATCCCAACCTAAACCGCTCAGCCTTAAACGCGGCAAGTTGAATCGGGATGCTCAACGCGAATGAAATTGTCAGGCTAAACAACATCACCTTCACTTACCCCAACGGCGCGGTTATCTTTGAGAACTTTACCTGGACGGTGCAACGGGGGGAAGCCTGGGCCATCATCGGGCCGAGCGGCTGCGGCAAAAGCACCCTGCTCTACCTCATCGCCGGGCTGCGCCGGCCGAGCGAGGGGCAAGTGTTGGTGGACCGGCAGGCGATTGGCCGGCCTCGCCCAAAAACCGGCCTGATTTTGCAGGATTATGGCCTGTTGCCCTGGGCCACTGTGCGAGCTAACGCCGCGCTGGGGCTGGATATTCGCCGCTTTTACGGCCCGGATGGCAAACACGCCCCGGCCGATGAGCCAATAACCGATAAAATGGAACGGGTAAATTACTGGTTAACACGGCTGGGCATCGAGCACGTCGCCGGGCAATATCCCGGCCAGATTTCCGGCGGCCAGCGCCAGCGCACAGCCATCGCTCGCACCCTGGCCCTCAACCCCGATTTACTGCTGATGGACGAACCCTTTGGCGCGCTCGATGCCCTGAACCGGGAAGATTTGCAGCGGCTCACCCTGGAGTTGCGGGCCGAGCGCCAGCTCACCAGCATCATCGTCACCCACAACATTGACGAGGCGGTTTTTATGGGCCAGAACATCCTGATCTTGACCCAACCGCCAACCCGCGAGCCGATCATTGTTGATAATCCCCAGGCCGGCGCCCCGGCCTATCGCCAACAAGAGACCTTCTTTCAAAAATGCAACGCCTTGCGGGCGCTATTGGGGGAACCAACATGAAATGGCGTGAGGCGCTGCTGGGTCTGCTGGCGACCCTGCTCATCTGGCAACTGTTGGCGCTGCTGCTCAACCGCAATGTCTTTCCCCCGCCCACCGAGGTCCTGGTTGTCTTTTTTCAAGACATTTTTCAAGATTTGGGCCGTCATTTCCTGATATCGGCCTGGCGAGTGGTAGCGGCCATCGTCCTGGCGGTGCTGATTGCTGTGCCCATCGGCCTGGGCCTGGGCCAGACCCCCCGCCTGAATCGCCTCTTTTCACCGCTGATCTACATTGCCCATCCCATTCCCAAGATCGTCTTTTTGCCGATCATTCTGATTCTGCTTGGTTCGGGCGATGTTAGCAAAATATTTATTATTGGTATTATCCTCTTCTTTCAAATCTTGGTGGTGGTGCGCGATGAGGCGGCCCAACTACGCCCGGAGCTAATCATGTCGGTCCGGTCGATTGGCGCCGGGCGGCGGGCGCTCTTCCGCTTTGTTTACATCCCGGCCACCATCCCCGCGGTGTTGACGGCGCTACGAATCAGCGTCGGCACGGCCATTGCCGTGCTCTTTTTTGCCGAGAGCTTTGCGACTACGTCCGGGTTGGGCTACTATATTCTGGTTGAAAGTTGGGGGGCCTTGCTTTATCCGGAAATGTACGCCGGCGTGCTGGCGATGAGTTTGTTGGGCCTGGTGCTATACTTTGTCATCGACGGCCTGGACCGGCGGCTGGCGCCCTGGCGAAAGGATGAAGCCTAACCGGACAGAATTTAACTTGCTCCTTTGAACTCAGTTCATCACGGGTGCGTCCAAAATTTGTTGGAAAGCACAGGGGGGAATTGGGGGGGGGGCCCCCCAAACCCCCCCCGCCCCCAAAAATGTCGGACACGCCCGTTCATCACTACAAATCGATATGGAGGTTTTCAATCATGGGTACCTTGATAGGTTTTATTATTCTGCTTCTGCTAAACATCTTCGGTTTTGCGCTGCCGGCGTTGCTGGCCGCCTGGTTGTTTAACCTGGCCTTGCCCATTGCTTTCAACCAGGCGCTCTGGCTATCGCTGGGGATGATCATTATGGTGGGCTATCTGATACAGAATATCGTTGACATTCCTGGCGAAAGCAGTTTTGGACTTAGGGATATGGCCTTAACTGCGGCCGTCGCTCTTATATTGCTGGCCATTGCTGCTTTCTTTGGCTGGCTATTGCTACTGCTCATACCGGTTGACCTGACTATGTTTGAGGCGGTTCTGTTGGCCGCTATCAGCCTGGGGGCTGGATTTTTCTTCCTGGTCAGGGCGGGCACCGTTGCCTTACCCAAGTGGATGATGTTAGATATTGACCGGGATATCGACGAGAGTGAGCCGGATTACGTGGTTACTCCCCCCAAACGGCGATCCAGTCGCCCCAGACGGCGAACGGACCGGCGGTAGTGGCATTAAAAAGTCGCCTCAAACAATTCATGGCCGCCCACACCACCTTGACTCTAGCCACGGTTGCGGCCGATGGCCGGCCTCAGGCCGCGCCGGTTTTTTTTGCCGAAACAGATGAGCTCACCCTGATCTTCATCTCAGAGCAGAAAAGCCGGCACAGTCAGAACGTCAAACACAACAACCGCGTGGCCGCAACCATTTACGCCGATGGGCAAAGCTGGCAGTCGATACAGGGGATTCAACTGGAAGGAGTCTGCACCGCCCTGTCAGGCAGCGCCGCCCAGGCCGCTCGAGCAGTTTACCTGGCTAAATATCCATTTATCGCCGAAAATAAATTACTGGCGGTGATGCTCAACCTGGTCACCTTCTACCAGATCGAGCCAACCTGGATTCGCTTGATCGACAATAGCCGGGGCTTTGGGCATAAAGAGGAGTTAACCCTGTAGAATTTCTTAACATTGCCCCTCATTTCCCATTGCCCCACGCCGGTACGATTGTTATAATTTAGGATAATTATGCACTGGCTCATAGACGGACACAACTTGATTGGCCAAATGCCCAATCTGCAATTAAGCGACCCCAACGATGAGGACAAATTGTTGGCATATCTGCGCCGATATCACGCCAGAACCGGCCATCAATTGACCGTGGTTTTTGACGCCGGGCCAAGCTACCAGCCGGCCGCCACAAAGAAACAGGGCGGCGTCACCGTTCAGTTTGCCGCCCACGGTCAAACCGCCGACCGCCTGATCAAGCAGCGGGTGCGCCGGGTTAAGAATCCTCAGGCCATGATCGTCGTAACGTCTGACCGGGCGGTGCAGCAGGCGGCCCAACAAATGGGCGTTCGCGTCGTCACGGCTCAGGAATTCAGCCGGCAATTGCTCAATTTGTCGGCAGCATCGGCCGGGCCGACCGACGAAGATGCTCAGGCCAACCTCCGGCTTTCGGCAGATGAAGTTGAAGCGTGGCTGTCTATTTTTGAACAAGGGCAAGATGAGCCAGAAAATTCTCCACATTGACCCCAATTCAACCCACGACCAGGAGCTTGGTCGGCTTCTGGAAAGCGCCGGCTATATTGTTGCGGCGGCTGATGGCCTCACGGCTCTTGAAATAGCCCAGGTCGAGCCGCCCGATCTAATTCTGCTTGAACTCGACCAGCCCGACCTGACCGGTTACGAAACCGTCACTCGCCTTCAGGCAATCCCGGAATTGCGTGGCGTGCCGGTGGTGGCTCTAGTGTCCCAACCCCAACCGGACAGTCGCCCCAAAGCGCTGGCCGCCGGTTGCGCCGGTTGCCTGTTCCAACCACTCGAACCGGATCAACTGCTGGCCCAAATTGGCCAACATTTGGCCGGCTGGCAGGAAACGCTCACGGTGGCCGAAGAAATCAGCTTTCTGCGTGACTACAATCGGCAGTTAGTCGAACGGCTGGAGCAACAGAACCGGGAGTTTACCAGGGCTACCGAGACCCTGGCCCACACCGACCTGATGAAATCCCGTTTTATCAATCTGGCCGGGCACGAGTTGCGCACGCCCCTCACTGCCCTGCGTGGCTATTTGAGTTTGCTCACCGCCCCTACCAGCCAGGTGATGGCCACCGCCGATGGCAATACCCGGCAGATCATCGAGGGCCTTAACAGTTGCGTCGACCGGCTGCAAGGCATTATCACGGACATGCTGGATATGACCCGCATTGAAATGGGTACCTTACAGCTCAGACCCTCGCCCATCAGCCTGACCTTGATCTTCAATAAGATTGGCAAGGAATTTACCGAAATCGCCCGGCAGCGGCAGCAAACCCTGACCATCGCCGACTCTGGCCATATTCCGATGATGTGGGTAGATGGCGAACGAATTACCCAGATTTTGCGCAATCTGGTCAGCAATGCCATCAAATACACCCCCGACGGCGGCGCAATAAAAGTTGAAGCGAAATTGATGGCCGCTTCCACCGATCAAGGAGATTGCGTCAGGATCACCATCAGTGATACCGGCATCGGGGTGGCCCCGGAGCATCATGAGGCCATCTTCCAAAGCTTCTACGAAGTTCGAGATATTGAGCTGCACAGCAGCAGCAAAACCGATTTTATGGGCGGCGGGGCCGGCCTGGGGCTGCCGATTGCCCGGGGCGTGGCCGAGGCGCATGGCGGCTCGCTGCAGGTTGACAGCCCAGGTTACGATCCGGTAAAGTGCCCCGGCAGCAAATTCCATCTAACTCTACCTTTAATGAACCCGGCCAAAGGCTAAACCGTTAGTTTGACAACATCTCTACCTCTCTCTATCATGAAGCCGCGTCAATCAGTTCCGTTAAAATAGTCGAGCGATTATGGGTTTTACTGACTGGATGGATGGTTTGCCGGCCGGCAAACGTCATATATACTTTCTCTTGCTGGGGATTATTACTATCACGATTCCCTGCTATTGCCTGGGCATTGCCGCGCTGGCGGCGGCCCCGCCGCTTCAACTCCCCACGCCGACCCCTTTTGGCGAGGCGCCTGGCCCAACCATTACCCTGCCCGGTCTGACAGTACCTTCCCCCGAACCCCAGGAAACACCTTTACCAACCGATACCCCAACCCGTGTGGTCGGTCCGGGAACTGCTACGCTAGAACCCACGCCAACTCAAGTTTTCCCTACCACCCAGCCCTCAAATACGCCAACGCCAACCTTACCCCCGCCAACGGTCACCTCTACGTTTACGCCGCTGCCGCCAACCAGTACACCGACCAACACAACTCAGCCGGCCACCGCCACTCATACACCCACCCATACCCCTACCCACACGCCAACAGCTACCGCCACCAATACTCCCGTAACGCCCACTGACACGCCAACGGCTACCGCCACCAATACCCCGGTGACGCCCACCACAGAACCGACCACCGAGCCAACCACCGAACCTACCACCGAACCAACCATCGAACCAACCATCGAACCAACCACGGAGCCAACGGTTGAACCAAATCTCCAACCCGGGGCTCAGCCAACCACCGAACCATAGACCAAACCAATTTTGACATATTTGGCTATACCTCTTACTATGTGATTGACT
>CAYZHI010000019.1:0-18773 GCA_964477335.1 uncultured Caldilineaceae bacterium
CTCAGAAAATCGCTCAGTTGCACATCGTGAACGTAAGTCAAGAAATCGACCGGGTCAACCCCACTTTCTTCCATCAAACCGCGTAGGGTGGTGCCGTACTTCTGGTAGTAGTAGCGTCGTTTAGCGGCCACATCGTCAGCCGGCAAGCCGAGGTGGTGGGTCATATAGTACAGCATCCGGTCGCTCAGAACTTGCATAAGCCCGGACTCCTTGGGGTAGAGCGTTTCATCCAGGTCAAATATAATATATTCGAATTGAGGACGACCAGAACTGCTCATCTTTCTCATAATCGGCGGCTTGTTCGCCCCTTATGGCCCGCTATGGTATACTGACACGGATAGGCAGGTGGATTGTTGGTTAGTTGGTTGGCAGACTGTTTCAAGCCAACTATCCAACCAGCAAACCAACCAGCCACAAAGAAAAAAGCAACCTCCTTTCAGCCAGAAATTATCTTCCGACTGAAATCAGTTGCTTCTTTTTTAAGGGTCCAGTGCATTCTTATGAACAAAAGCAATACTAACATACCACTTTTATTTTGTCTAATCAATAGGAAATTGGTAGACCGGGTTATGACAGCCCTTACATCGGGGAGGGGACAACGTTGATCGTTAAACAACTACCTGTCGGTATAATTCAGGCGAACTGTTACCTGGCCGGCTGCGAGGAAACCGGCGCCGGCGTCATCATCGACCCCGGCGACGAGGCTGACCGCATCCTGGCCGAGGTCGAGGCCGCCGGGTTAACTATCAAATATATTCTGAACACCCACGCCCATTTTGACCACATCATGGCCAATGGCCCGCTGGTTGAGGCATTGGGGTCGCCGCTGGCTTTGCATCCACTCGATCTGCCGCTACTCAGGCAGAACGGCGGCGCGGCCCTCTTTGGGCTGGATGCTCCCCCCAGCCCGGAGCCGGATTTGTTGTTGGCCGAGGGCGACACGATTTCATTTGGCAATTACACCCTGCAGGTCCTCTACACGCCCGGCCACACGCCGGGCCACGTCAGTTTCTATGAAGCCACAGCCAAAATCGTCTTTGACGGCGACGTGCTCTTCGCCGATGGCATTGGCCGCACCGACCTGCCTGGTGGGAGCTTTGAAACGTTACTGCACAGCATCAACGAGAAGTTGATGGTACTGCCGGATGACACGACTGTCTGTTCCGGCCACGGTCCCATCACGACCATCGGCCGCGAACGGGCCGGCAATCCCTGGTTATAAACGTTAACGGGTCTGGGTGACTTTGCGCAGGCCGCGCGGGTGATCGGGATCGTAATCCCGCACATAAGCCAGGTGCATCGCCAGGAGCTGGCCGGGGATAATCGCCGTGATGGGGGAGAGCCACTCAGGCACGCGACGAGGCAGGGCCAACGGCACACGGGCCAGAGTCAAAGTCTCCGGCTCATCGCTGACAGCAATCACTTCGGCCTCGCGTTCTTTCAGGGTGTGAATAAATTTCTGAATTTCCGGCAGCATCACCCCTGACGGGGCAATGACGATGGCCGGAAAGCCATGCTCGATCAGCGCGAGCGGGCCATGCAGAAAGTCGGCGCTGCTGTAAGGCTCGGCGATGGTGTAGGTCAACTCCTTCAATTTTAGAGCCAACTCAAAGGCGGTGGCGTAATTGTAGCCCCGGCCAATCACCACACAATCCCGCATGTAACGATAACGTTGGGCAATCTGGCCGATCTCCGCTTCCATCGCCAGGGTTGTGGCCACAGTGTCAGGAATTTGCGCCAGGGCCGATTTCATCTCATTGGCGTCAGCCAGGCTGGCGCTCAACAGGGCAATGGCCGCCAACTGGCTGGTGTAGGTTTTGGTGGCGGCAATGGAGCGCTCCTGTCCGGCCTGCTGGTCGATCACAAAATCGGCGGTTCGGCCCAATTGTGAGTCAGGATCGTTGGTGATCGCCGCGGTCAACGTTCCCTGTCGCCGCGCTTCGGCCAGCACAGCCACAATATCCGGGCTTTGACCGCTCTGGCTGATCCCCAAGACCAGGGCATTGCCAAAACGGGGCGGCTGCTCGTAAATGGTGAAGAGGCTGGGCGTGGCCAGGGCGACCATCAAACCGTTGACTGCCCCCAGCAAATATTGGGCGTAACGACCGGCGTTGTCACTGGTCCCCCGGGCGGCAATGATGACGTAGGCAACATTACGCTGTTTGATGGCTGCGGCCAACTGCTGGATTTTGGGCGTTTCCCGGGCCACCAACCGGCTCAACACGTCCGGTTGTTCGTGAATTTCTTGGAAAAGATGGGATTTGTCTACACTCATGAGCAACTCACTTTCATCGGCTAGAATTGGATGTTCTGGATTTTCTGAGCCAGACCACCAGCCGCCCCTACGAGGCCTTGAGGTCACCTACGGAAATTCCCGGAGAGCCAGAGGTCAGCATTTTTCCATAAATGCCCGGCTCTGAACCTTCAATAACCACGGCCCCGACAGTTTTGGCATAGAACTCCACCGGCCCGACCCCGCCAGACTTCGCAGCCGTACAGGCGGCGAGGCCGGTCCGCCTCCGGCAGATAGCGGATGGCTTCAATCACCTTGACCGCAACGCCGATATGGGTATCGTGCTTGTCGGCCAAGTTGTGGGTGTAGACGATTTCCGGGCGGGCCGCTTGCAGGATTTGGACCAGATTCTCAACCGGTTATTTGTTGGTCCCATCTTTAACCGCCCCGCACATCACGGCCCAATCACCAACGTAATAAATTTTGGCCATCGTTTGCTTCCTAATCTCTTATCTAATTCCTGAACCCAGACTCGGATCATCCAACCCCGGCGAACCGTAAAGGTTGGTCGCAGCGCGCCAATTTGTGGGATCGTTAGGGTCGCCATTCGGATCGATCAAAACCAGGGAGTCGCCCCGGCCATCGGGACTGACCGGCCAGCCGTTTTCGTCGTCATAGGCCACGGTCAGCACAATATTCCCGGCCCGGTCTTGCAGCGTAAGCTCCTCACCTCTATTGGCGAGCCGGCCACCGTAAACGCCGCCAATGGCAACCGCCGGATACCTTTGCGCAAAGGCAGCGGCGTTATTGACCAGAACCATAAACTCACCCGGTTGGAGGGGGGGCGTGTTAGGGGCAAAGGTGAAGTTGATGCCGGCGACGAAAGTCAAGTTGGCCAGTTCGACGGCCGCTTCGCCGGTATTCTTTAGCTCGATGAACTCGTAATTGTCCCCATCAGGGGGATTGTACATGATTTCGGTCAGGCGCAACTTGGGGTCTTGCGGCACCAGGGTGAAGGTGGCCTGGTTGAGGGCGCTCCAAATCTGGCCTGAGTTGGCCGACGAATCAGCGGCGAGAGCCCTAGCTTTCACCTGGGTGGTAGTAGTGATGACCAGCGGCGACTGATAAACAAAGGCGTTGGGCGAGACTTCGCCGGTTCCGGGCAACCGGGGGTCGGAGCCATCGGTGGTGTAGTAGATGGTTGGTTGCGACCGGAGGGAGGTTGGTAAGTTGGTTAGGGTTAGTTGGAAGCCGGGAGTGACCAGGCCGCCTGGGTGGCTGAGTTGGGGCGGGTCAAGGGGCGGATAGTAGCCGCGGGCGCGGGTCATGGTCACTAACTTGTCGACATTGCCAGCCATCTGGGCCAACACGTCAGCATAAGCTTTGGACCAATCGGCCTGAGTAATGGGCGGCTCTTGCCGGGTATCGCCCCACCGAGCCGACTCGGCGATGATAGCCCGGTCAATGTTTTGGTTGACCTCCTGCCAGCGAGCCTGGGAGTTGGCATCGGTCAGAGCGCCGTCGTTGAATAGATGCCGGTAGAGCCGGTCGGCAAAGGCCATTTTGAAGTCATCATTCTCCATAAGGGCTTTGAAGGCCGGTGTAATCACGTTGAGGCGCTCCGGCCGAACTTCTTCTTCTTCTTCTTCTACAAAATAAAGCTCTGCGCCATCCAGCCAGGTCAATTCGTTATCCCAACTGAAGAACTGCATCTTGGCGGAGGAACCGTGCAGACCGGCGTACCAGTTGGTATCGGACCAGTCGATGTTGCCGGCATAAAAGTTCAGGATGACGTAGTCGATGAATTGGGGGATATCGACGTAGGCCGACGCCGCAGCGTATCGTTCCGACGGCTCGATGTCGGCGAGCCGGGCGAACTGGCGCAGCAGCGTATCGATCTTGTTATCCGGGCCGCTGATCTGGCCGCCGTGGTTCATGGCATACCATTCTTCCTTCTCACCACCGAGATAGGCCGACATGAACGAGGCGTCGGGCCGCTCAACCAAGTTGTACAGACCCCAGTACATGCCGTTCAGGTAAAGGTGGACAAACATGCCGTGCGACCCGGTACCCGACAGGGCGATCTGGGAGGCGCGTACCCATTCGTCGCGGGTGTAAGTCGTCAGACGATGATCTACGGTCAGGCCAGCGGTCTTGCCGGCGTAACTGCGGTTGACCCCGCCGCGCAGGATCAGCGTGTCGAACTGCTCAACCGGGGAGTCGGGAAAGAGGGGGTGTTCCAGTTTGGTGGGGCCGTATATCCCTTTGAAGAAAAGCCGAAATGAGTGTTTGGGCATAGTTTCCCACCGACCCCAGCCACCCTGGATTCTGAGTCCGGCGTTGATTTGCAGATTCTCTTGCACAGACTCATCCGGGTAAATCAACTCCAGCGAGACCGGTCGCTCCCAGGCCACGCCTCGCTCGCGGGGATTGGCGTAGATATCATAATTTTCGGCCGCAGTGACGATTGACAGAGTCGGGATGGCTCTCAGCCCATCCTTGATGCGGTCCTGATACAGGGGATGGTGGACAATCTCGGGGTCCATCTCGTAATCAAATGGCGGAAAACCGGGCGGCGGCGTATTCGATTGCGTCAGAATGTCGTCCAAAAAGAGGTAGGTGTAGGTATCGACATAGGAGGGCAGCAATTCTGGTTTGAGAGCGATGGCCCGTAGCAAGGTCGTGTGGCTAACTTCAATCGGGCCGGTATACAGTCGCCCGTTGGTTGCGCCTGGTTCACTCCCGTCGGTGGTATAATAGATGGTTGCGCCGGGGGTGGTGGTCCTCAATTCAACGGCGATAGGCGACTGGTAGAACCCTCGCTCGTGGCTAAAGTTGACCCGGTCAACAACGCCGGCCCAGCTTTTAGTTTCGTTGTTGGGCTGGCCAGGGGTTGGCTGGCCCAAATAGGCGAAGCGGGAGTGCTGGTCGATGCGGCCATAGGCGATATCGCGAAACTGCGCCGGGTAGGTAGCCGAGATTATATCACCCCATTGGTCATCGAGTAGATTATACAGGCCCAGAAATTCACCGTCCTGGTTCAACCGGAAGTTTGAATGCACTGCCGAGCCTGCTGCGGAGGTAGAGCGATTCTTGCCGGAAGCGAAGATAACCAGGTACTCGCCGGGGCCCAGAGGGCGGTTCGGCAAGGGCCACTTTTGGGGATCGGCGGCGTCATCGGTCAGGGACCAACTGGCCAGGTTGACCGGACCAGGGCCGGGATTGTAAATCTCCAGCCAATCAACGTAGTCCCCATCTTCATCGGTCAGGCCGGCGCTGTTTGCAGCCATAAACTCATTGATGACCAGGGCGGCAGGGCTCCGATCAACTGTGGCTAACAAGACTCTGCTCCCGGCTAATAGAAAGAGCGCTAGGGCAGCTGGCCAAAAGAGCAGTCTGAAGAATCGCTTAATCATTCACTCCCCGTGACCCGGTTTGATCGACACTTGGACCGTTGAGGTCTGGGCTGGTTGGCTATTCATCACCGTAGGCCAAACTCAAAGGTCACAGTTGTCACCTGATTGTAATCTATACGGCAAATTATACTTTGTAACATAGCCCTCTCCAAACACAGCTCTCTCCCAAAACAGTCACCCATAGGTATGAATTGTAGAAAATTTTAGTTGACAACAGGTGCTGATATGATAAAATGACAGGTGGTAATTGTTTTTGTCTTGTTTTTAAGAGTCAGCCTGAAGTTTCCCCCCTCACCCCAGGAAAATCCGCATCAGTTCAAGCATGTCCAACACGGCAGAACTTTGACAAGTGTGAGAGCGATAAGCGGTAGTTTTCTGAGCGATCCGGATTGGCAGACAGTTCGTATTTGGTTCAATGGGTGCGCCATTTGATAAGATATTTTAGGTCGCATATCCGCTTTAAAATTATCCTCCCCTTTGCTATGTTGACGTTAATGGTAGCCATAACCGGGGCTTATCTAAGTACCCGTCTGGTTGCGTCTTCTCTGGAGGAACGTTTCGCCAGCCAATTAGTTGAGGCAGCCAGGACTGTGGCCGATGGGTTGGCTCAGCGTGAGGAACTGCAACTGGCTACCTTGCGGACGATTGTTTTCACCGAAGGGGTTGACCAGGCTATCCGAACCGGAGACCGTGACCAACTTGTTGCGTTAACTTTTCCCCACATTGTCAATAACAATATCGGGCGAGTCGACGTGATCGCGGCCGACGGAACTCACCTTTTGACTATCCGCCGCCCCCCCGGTAGCAAAATGATTGGCGACTATACCAAATCAGATGAAGCCAATCTGGCCAATTGGCTGATTGTTAAGCGAGTCATCAGTGGCATGGTGGACGCAGGGGGGGATAAATATGTCGCTCTGGCAGGGGTAGATGGCGATAACCTGTTTACCACGGCCGGTCCGGTCAAACTCGACGATGAAATTGTGGGCGCGGTTCTGGTTAGTAGCCATGTGCGAGATCTGGTCCGCTCTTTGACCCAGGCCAGTTTTGCCAACGTTACCCTCTATGATCTGGATGGCCGTTTGATTGAAACAACCCTGCCGCTCAACGTAGCGCAGAATCCGCCGGCGACTTTGGCCATTGGCCCTGAAGCTCAGGCGATGGTTGCGGTAGACGGCGAGTCCAGCCTACAGCGGTCTGTGACCATCGGCGACCGTGAGTATGGCTCGATTTTTAGTGTTTTTCGGGCGCGGGGCGAAGCCCTGGGTTTCTATTCCGTGGCCCTGCCGACCGAGTTCATCGCGATGTACGGGGCGACTGCCCGCAATCAGATGGTTCTGATTTTTGCCGTTGCTTTGCTCCTGGTATTTGGCATTGGCTATTTTACGGCCAATACCTTTACCGGACAGTTGAAACATTTAATGGAGAATGCCCTGGCGGTGGCCGGTGGTGATTTCACCCGGCGAACCCGCATCTCGTCAAGTGACGAACTGGGTTCGCTGGCCCGGTCGCTTGATGATATGACCAGTAGCCTGGCCAGCTATACCCAGGCTTTGCAGCAAAGAATCCGTGAATTGGAACTATTGTACGAGAGCAGCGCTGCTGTTAGGGCTAAATCCGGTCTCAATTTGGATCATATCTTGCAGGCTGTGGCCGACAACGTTAAAGAGGTTGTGCCCGACGCCGGGCGGGTCATCGTTTGCTTGCTGGATGAAAACAGCGAAAAGTTGCTGCCCAAAGCCATCTCACCCGGCGGCGCTTATGGTAACCCAACTTTAGATCTGCCCGGTCAGGCGTGGTTCCAGGGGTGGCTTCAGGTCGCCGAGGCGCAAATTGTCCAACTTGCTCAAGGCGAAGCCTATCTCCTCGAGCCGCCCTTCGCCGCGAACGGCAGTGTTGGGGTGATATTTGCTCCGCTTGTGGCCGGTCAGGAACTGGTTGGCGGGCTGTTTCTCATGCCAGTTGCAACTTCTGTCCAAACTGAACTGCTCAATGACGACAGCAAGCGGTTGTTGGGGATCCTGGCCAACCAGGCCGCCATCGCCATAAAAAACGCCCAACTCTTTGCCGCTACGCAGCAGGCTTATGAGGAGCTACGTCAATTGGACGATTTGAAGACTCAATTTATTAACATTGCGGCGCATGAGTTGCGCACCCCACTGGGAGCGATGCTTGGTTATGCTTCCTTCGTTGAGAGGCGAGTCGATCCAAAATTGCACAAGTCGATGCGTTTTCTCAAAGCCAGCATGCTGCGGATGCGCACGATGGTCGACGCGATGCTGGCCATCCAACGGCTGGACTCCGGCACGGCCTTTCTCCGGCTCAAGCCGGTTGACTTTCGCGACATTCTCAAACAGGTTGTGAGTGAATATCAGCCAATCGCCGAATTAGAAGGTCATACTATAAGAATCAACCTGCCTGATCGTTTGCCAACCGTTGAGGCTGATGATGACAAAATCAGCCTGGTCCTGTCAAACCTCTTGTCAAACGCCATTAAGTTTGTACCTGAAGGGGGCTGTATTGAGGTGACGGCCCAGGATTATAAGTTGGGTATTTTGTGCAGTGTCAGCGATAATGGTCCCGGCATTCCGGTTGAGGATCAACAACGGATTTTTGACCGATTTTATCAGGCCCGGTCAGAACATATGGCCGGACATGGGGGGATGGGTATCGGTCTGACTATCGTCAAGCATCTGGTGGAACTGCACGGGGGCCAAGTTTGGGTGGAAAGTGAAGTTGGCCAGGGCGCCACCTTCTCCTTTACCTTACCCCAACAACAGCCGGAGCCATCGCTTGAACCGTTCCCGGTGACGGCAAAAATGGATGGACCGGGCAAGGCCGAGCCGTTGCTAGAGGCAGTCAATCAATACCATGCCTGATGAAAACAGCCGCCAAAATCGAGTAGGCCGGTATCGATGGGGTGGACGCGGTGCACCTCGCCTCGATCCGGTGCTGCTCGTAGTTCTGCTGGCCGGCTGGTCTTGCATCTTTATGGCCGGCAGTTTCGGGTTACAGCGAAATAGGCAACAATGGCTGCCCATTAATCTGGTGGCCCAGGTTTCGGCCGACTACAGTCAAGACAAGCATCCGATCTCGCCGCTGGCCCGGCTAAATCCGGAAATTGTTGAGGCAGTCAGGCAAGACGCCCAGACGGAACAGGACATTGCTTCATCTGCACCGATACCCGGCGTTAACAGGGCAACATCTGCGCCAACCCAAGTGGTCTCGCCTGCTCCAACTTTCCAGGCTTCTGTTTTGAACGTAAGCGCGGGCGGACCCTATCTTGGTGACGAAGGCAGCCCGGTTTCGCTCATTGCCGGAGATTTCCAGTCGGTGCTCAGGCTGATCCCCGGCGCGGTCTCGTATGCCTGGGATTTGAACGGTGATGAAATTTACGAGGATGCCAAAGGTGTTTTTACTTCGGTTTTATACTACGATGAAGGCGTTTATTCGGTGGGGGTGCGGGCTGTTGATCTGTTTAACCGGGTGGCTATTGCCAGAACCACGGTTACGGTTAGAAATCAATCCCCTCAGGTGCAAATTGAGCCAGTACGGTCGGTGAGTGAAGCCGAGAAAATCGAATTTTCGGCCACAGCTACCGATCCTGGCCGCCGGGATGTTTTGTTCTATCAATGGGATTTTGGTGATGGCGCCCGCCGGGTCAATGGTACACTGCACCCTGAGCATACCTACCTTGATGATGGGGAGTATACGGTTCGTTTACGGGTAACTGACAATGATGGCGGGGTTGGCGAAGATTACTTTGTAGTTGAAGCGGCCAATCTGCCGCCGCAGGTCGAGGCCGGGCCGGACCAACTGGCTGAGGAGGGGCGGCCGGTAAGGTTGCAGGGCCAGGCGACCGATCCGAGCGATTTTGATACGTTAAGCTATTTCTGGGATTTAGATTTTGACGGGCGTACGTTTAAGCCGCATGTTACCGGAGCGGAGGTATCAACTACCTATGCCAACGGGCCGGACGAGGTAGTAGTTGCACTACTCGTCAGGGATGAAGATGGCGGCGAGACGCTGGATACTCTTACTGTAACAGTCAATAATCTGCCGCCAGCTATCGTTAGCGTTAGTGATGATGGCGCGGTGGGACAAGGTTCACCTCTCACGCTGGCAGTTGAGGCCGTCGATGTAGCCGATGATGTCCTGACCTATGCTTTCGACTGGAACGGTGACGGGCTATTTGATCTGACCAACCAACCGGCTACAGTTTCGCATATTTGGTACCGGCCAGGCAGCCATACGGTTGGAATCCGGGTCGAGGACAGCGATAACACGCCCGTTTTTACCACCACTACCGTTACCACCCTTAATCTGCCGCCTACAGCCGTGGCCACTGTGGTCAGCGCTGCTCTTGAGGGCGACTCCATAACCTTTGATGGGCGCGGGTCAACCGATCCAGGCCTTAACCGGGTTAATCCGGCTGACCCGGCCAGCGATCGCCTGACTTATCAATGGGACTTTGGCGATGGCTTGACCGCGTCGGGGCCGGTCGTCAGCCATAGCTATGCCAATAACCATGTCTACACCGCCACCCTGACCGTAGCTGACGTAAACGGTGCCACCAACAGCACCGCCTTGGGCTTAACCATCCTGAATGCTAACCCCCGCGCCGATGCCGGCGCGGACCGAACCGTGGCCGAAGGTTTGACCACCAGTTACATCGGCGCGGCCACCGATCCAGGTGGGGCCGATCAACTCAGTTATGACTGGGATTTTGACTACGATGGAGTCAACTTTGATGTGGATGCAACCGGCCCCGCGGTTAACTGGACCTACCACGATGACCGGGATGATCCCGAAGATTTTGTGGTGGCCCTGCGAGTTCGGGATAATGACTATCCTTACCCCGTTGACGCCGGCGGTCAAATCGGTGAGCATATCGATACGCTGCTGGTGCGCGTTGAAAACGTGGCGCCACGGGTGACCGCGGGGGGGCCTTATCGCGGCCTGGTTGGCCAAACCATTACCCTGGCCGGCAGCGCCGATGACGTATCCGCCGATACCTTGACCTACGAATGGGACCTGGCTTATGACGGCATTACTTTCCAGCCTGACCTGGGCGGGCAAACGGTCAGTCACAGTTGGGCCACAGGTGGCCTTTATAATGTGGCCTTGCGGGTAACCGACGATGATGGGGGCGCGGGCTTGGCCATTACCACGGTCGATATTGATACTGTCCCCCTAGCTGTAGCGGGCGGACCTTATACGGGCGTTGAAGGCGCGATCATAACGGTTAGCGGCAGCGGTTCTAGCGACCCCGATGGAGACCCGTTACGTTATACCTGGAATTTTGGCGATGGGACGCCCACGACCACCGGTCTAACCGCCACCCACGTTTATGCCAACGACGGCGCTTATGTGGCCGGCCTTGAAGTTGACGATGGGCGGGGTGGTCGAGCGGTCGCCACCGCCACCGTCACCGTGGCCAATCTACCCCCCGTTGCTGTTGCTGTCGCCAGTCCAGACCCGCGGCTCGAAGGCGTGGCCGTCACCTTCAACGGCGACCAATCCAGCGACCCCGGGGTGGCCGATCAACTCACCTACCAGTGGGACTTTGGTGATGGCAGTCCTACCGCCGCCGGCGTCAATGTGGCCCACACCTATGCCGACAACGGTGTCTATACGGCTACCCTCACCGTTGCCGACGATGCCGGTGCAGTGGGTACGGCGGTGATCAATGTATCGGTCCAGAATGTCGCGCCGGTCGCCGACAGTGGCGGTCCATACGCGACCACGCTGGGCATACCGCTAACCCTGACGGGTACGGGCGTCGATGTGCCGGCCGACCAGCTAAGTTATGCCTGGGATCTGGACAATGATGGCCTGTTTGAAACAGCCGGTCAGGTTGTCACTTACACCTGGCAGGTTACCGGGAATCAAACCGTAACGCTCCGGGTAACCGACGATGATGGCGACTCGACCCTGGCTGTAGCCTCCGTCGATGTGGGGTCGCCGCCCACGGTCACAACCGGCGGACCCTACGCCGGCGATGAGGGCAGCCCGATTACCCTCTCCGGCAGCGGCCTGGACCCGGATGGCGATCCGCTGCTTTACAGCTGGGATCTGGACAACGATGGCATTTTTGAGACAAACGGCGCAGTCATTGCCAATACCTGGGCTGATAACGGTGTCTTTACCGTTGAGTTCCGGGTTGAAGATGGCCGGGGCGGCGTGGCCATCGACAGCACTACAGTGACCGTGAATAATCTCCCCCCGATTGCCGTGGCCGGCCTCGACCAGAGCGGTTTGGTTGGTGAACCAATCTTGTTTGACGGTAGGGGTTCCAGGGATCCCGGCGTGGCTGATACCCTTGTGTTTGAGTGGGATTTTGGCGATGGTACGCCTGTGGTTAACGGCGATCAGACGACTCACAGTTACAACACTGCGGGCGTCTACACAGTCACGCTTACCGTAATGGATGATGATGGCGCAGCAGCCGTTGACACAGTAAATGTTACCATTGAGTAGCCATGCAGCCCTACCGGTTAACTATCGAACTCGGCCAAAAAGGGGGAAATAGGAGAATACTATGGTTGATCAACCACAGCCGGTTATCATTCCAGAACGAGCTCGAAAAATCTTTGCAGCCAATCGAAATGTCCTGGTCATCGAAGACGATAAGATTATGGGCCAGATGGTTGCCGAAATCCTGGCCGATGTTGGTTTTGAGGTGATGACGGCTACAAATGGCCGAATCGCTTTTGCGAAGCTGACCCAACATCCGGTTGATTTCATTGTCCTTGATATTTTGTTGCCAGAGATGGATGGTTTTCAGCTCTATTCAGAATTGCAGACTAACCCCGCTACCCGGGATATTCCGGTGATGGTTATCACGGCCTGGTCAAATGAGGCGAATAGACGGAGAGCGGCGGAGATGGGTATTCAACATTTTCTGCCCAAACCTTTTACTGAGGATGAACTGATTTATTCCATTATGACCTTGCTCATCGATAGATCTCGCCGGCAAAAATGAGGTCACTGGACCGCAATTAAGGGCAGCCGCGTTGGAGACCCAAATTCTTACATAAACAACCAGTCTCAGTACATCCAAATTTGCCGTAGGTGGGCATCCCTATGCCCACCCGCAGAGGCATAGGGATGCCTCTGCTACCAAAAATTCGATCTACTGAGTCTATCCAGATCAATCCAAAATGAACAAAGTTGAGGGCAAACAATACTATGAATGACCAATCGACTTTTTTGGTTGTAGAATGGTTAGAACAGGGGACTATGGACATGACTGGCCATAGATATACCCGGCAAGGTAGACAGGTTTGTACCCCTGCGGATTACCCCAAAAAACTGCCCTGTCATAATCCCGATTGCAAAGGGGGCGGTTTTGCTATTGGAAGTCGTATTGCCGCATTTTTGTCTGCCGGTGAATACAGCGACCACAACTCCCTCATCTGTACGAATGCCATTCAGAAAGATCGAACCAAACGATGCCTGCATACTATTATGTATTCCATCACCCGGGTTCGACCCTACGCCCCTGACGAGCCGATAACCGCGGGGGTGGGTCATAGTTCGGGGTTAACGTCTTGATTTAACTACCTCAACCGGGTCATCAGGCTCGTTAAGATAGTTTGAGGTCTATTCGGTTGTCGATGCGATTGGCAAATTACTGTTTCACTGGGCGGCAAGCCGGTAACCGATGCCGTGTTCGGTCAGGATGTAACGAGGATGACGCGGGTCACGCTCTATTTTCTTGCGGAGACGCCAGATATACCATTTGACCTTGGTCAATCTGACCTGGGGGTCTAAAGGCCAGATGTTGTTGAAGATGACTTCGCCAGGCAGTATCCTGTCGGCGTGCCTGGCAAGCAATACGATCAACTCATATTCGGTTGGGGTTAGCTTAACGATTTCGCCGCGCACCATTACCTGTCGCTCTAGCGGATTTATCACCAGATTCTTGTCCAGGTTCAGCGGTAAGGCTGGAGAGGTTGGTGGCGGCATTTGTCGCCGGCGAAGCAGCGCTTCTATTCGGGCCAGCAACTCAGCCGGATGAAATGGCTTGGCCATATAATCATCGGCTCCCAGTTCTAACCCTTTGACCACATCCTCGTGCCAGCCCAGGGCAGTCAGCATAATGATGGGCACCGTGGACTCCTGCCGCAATCGCCGGCACACTTCCCAACCATCCATCTGGGGCATCATTATATCAAGCATGATTAAAATTGGATCATCGGCATGGAACTTTGCCAGGCCGGTTGGACCGTCGCAGGCCGTGATTACCTGGTAGCCATGTTTGGTCAAAATGTGACGGATAAGTTCTAGAATTTCTGGCTCATCATCAATTGCCAGGATTTTTACTCCCACCCTAACCTCCTATGCACAACCTTTCATATACAGATGCAGTTCAATCAGGGTGCGGCGCATCAAGTGGGCATTAGAATTATACCAAAAATTGGGGTGAGAAAAAAGCAAATCGCCCGGCAAGGTCTCTCTTTGATTTGAAGCTCCGCTTGCCGATTTTCATAGTGTCTGTGTTGGATTTTTGTTAAAATAAATCAGCCCTGGAACAAATCCTGAGGCCAATCGATCAGATTGTTCGGTCAACCGCCTCGGCCATAACCCGCACTTGTTGCATCAACTCAGTAAATTGGGGCAAGGTCAACGACTGGTCGCCATCGGATACAGCCTGATCCGGATTGGGATGGGTTTCGATAATCAGCCCGTCAGCGCCGGCGGCAACTCCGGCCAGGGTCACGGCCCGAACATGGCGGCGGACGCCGATGGCATGGCTGGGGTCGGCGATCACCGGCAGATGGGTCAGTTCTTTGAGCAGCGGAATGGCATTCACGTCAAACGTGTTGCGGGTATATTTGTTGTCAAAGGTGCGGATACCCCGTTCACACAGCATCACCCGATTGTTGCCGTGGGCCAGAATGTATTCGGCCGCCATCAGCAGGTCTTCGATGGTGGCCGACATACCCCGCTTGAGCAGGACCGGTTTGTGGGCCTGTCCCACGGCGTTGAGCAGGTCGAAGTTCTGCATATTGCGCGCCCCTATTTGCAGCACGTCGGCGTAAACGGCGACCAGAGCGACCTTGGTCGGCGACATGACCTCGGTTACGACTGGCAGGCCGGTCGCCTCGCGGGCCTCGGCCAACAGCCTCAAGCCCTGCTCGCCCAAACCTTGAAAGCTGTAGGGGGAGGAGCGAGGTTTATAAGCTCCGCCGCGCAGCAAGGTGGCGCCCGCGGCCTTAACGGCGTGGGCGGTTTCCAGCAACTGAGCCCGACTTTCGACGCTGCACGGCCCGGCAATAACGGCCAACTGGTTGCTGCCGATGTTCACGTCGCCCACGGTAAAGGTGGTATTTTCCGGGCGAAAGGCCCGGCTGGCCAGTTTGAACTTTTGGGTAATGGCCACGGTATCTTCCACACCAGGAAACTGGCCCATATGAAAAGGATCGATCGGTTGGCCCTGGCCTTGCAGGCCAATGACGGTTTGGCCGGAGTCGCACGAAATGTGAGTTTGCCAGCCCTGGGCTTCTACTGCAGCCACAACATTATCGATCTCATAGGGACTGGCCTCGGGGTTCATAATTATAATCATGGTCCCGTTCCACCTTCCACAAACAATTGATCGTCGGCGCTCTCAGTTTCGCTGGGATGGGGGGTGGTAGCCATCGGATAGGACCCCAACATTTTGACGAAACCGGCTCGCCGCAATAAACCCAGCAGGGCCGCCTCGGCCACCGGCTCTTGCCAGTGCCCTTCAAAGTCTAGATAGAACAGGTATTGCCAGGGCCGGTTGCGCCGCGGGCGCGACTCGATCTTGGTCAAATTGATATTACGCTCGGCGAACTCACCCAAACATTGGTAGAGTGAACCGGGCAGGTGGCGGGCGGTGAAAATGAGCGAAGTTTTAGAGCGCTGGGCCCGCGGGGGATCAGTGTGGCCGAGCACAAAAAAGCGCGTATAGTTAAACGGGGTGTCTTCTATTTTTTCTTCCAAGACATCGAGGTGGTAGATATCGGCGGCCAGCTTGTTGGCGATTACGCCCAGGTCCGGTTCCGGTTTGGCGGCCAGATCATGGGCGCTGCTGGCCGTGTCAAACGAGGCAATCCGCTCCAGGCTGTAACGGGTGATGAATTTTTCACACTGATTGAGCGATTGCTGCGTTGAGCGGACTCGCTTCAAATCAGCCAGTTTAACTCCGGGAGCGGCCATCAGGGTATGCTGAATATGAATGATGACCTCGGCCTGAATCCTCAGGTCGTGTTCCATCAGCAGTTCATAGGCCTGCGGAATTGAACCGCTGAGGGCATTTTCCACCGGCAACATCCCCATGTCAGCCTGGTGGGACTCAACGGCTTCAAAGATTTTGGCGACTGAGCGGCAGGCAAAGGTTTTGGTATCGGGACCAAAGAACTGGTAGATGGCGCTTTCCGAGTAAGCGCCTCTGACGCCCTGAAAGGCTACAGTTGGCATAATTTCCTCTTCACGTTGAATGTTAGATTAGCGCTAATTATAACTTGATTTGCAGGTCGAGCAATAAGGCCGGTTTGGGCAGAAATCTGGTCCAAAAATATTGTCTCATTTGAACAATGGTGGATTGGGAATAACCACAAACCACGTTAGATAGACCCAGATGCCCAGTAACGTGGCGACCAGATACAGCCCATAAGCAATCCGCATGTAGAGTTTGTAATTGGTGAATTTGAGAGGTTTAATCATCAGGTTGTGACCCCGCAAGACCACAAAGCTGCCGAAAATTAGGGCAGCTAGCCCAACAGCGGCATGCAATATGGTGACCCCATAGAAACTGGCGGGACGATCCGGATTGGCCAGATCTCTGATGACGAAATCCCGGAAAGGCAACACCATCAGCCAGAGGACCAAAATCAGGTTCAGGGCGGTCGCTCCGGTTTGCAACCAGCGATGCAGTTCGTAAAGTTGGCGGCGGGCCAGAACCAGCCCAACGCTGAAGACAATAGCCACTAAAATGCTCAGGCTAAGAGTCATATCGGCCGCAAAGTTGGCGTTTGTACCCAAGAATCCGTCTGCATGCAAAATTTGAAACATCGGTCTGCTCCTTCCTCTCGGTAGGCTGTCCAGACAATAAACAACACCTCATTTCATTTGGAATTTCGGATGGGCTCCAGGTGGGGGTCACTGGAGATGGTAACACAACCAGCCTGGCTTTGTCAATGGAAATCGAGAAAATCGATAGGGTGGTTGCTCATGTACTCTTTCACAGCTTCATCCCAGAATTGACAAAGCCACCTCACTGGTTAAAATGATAAGGTTATGTCAGCCTGAACCCAAATCAATGTCCCTGGGAACAAAAGATCAGTCTGTCTTTTTGAGGGACAAAAAAATTCTTGGAAGGAGATCCTATGAGTCGACATATCATTATTACTGTTGTAGTTTTGGCGCTGGTTATTGGGGTTACTGCCTGCGGCAGTTCGGAGGAGCCGACGCCAAGCGTTGAAGAAACTATGGCCACAGCTGTGGCCGCGACGGTGGCCGCCCAACCGGTCTTGGTTCAACCCCAGGCCGAGGCGCCAACGTCAACCCCTTATCCAACCTATACCCCCTATCCAACTTACACGCCCTACCCCACGCCGCAAGAAGTGGCTACGGCGGCCCCAGAGGCTACCGCGTCCCCAACTGAAACGGCTGTAGTTGAACCCACTGAGCCATCGGTCGAGGAGGAAGTTGCTCCTGCCGCAGCCGCGGTGGCGTCCACTCAGCCGGAACAAACCGCGGTTCGGGAAAAAGATGGAGCGGTCATGGTCTTTGTGCCGGCCGGAGAGTTTTTGATGGGCGCCAGCGATGCTGATCTGTCTATTGTTGGCGCCGGTGGGCCCCCAAAATTGGCCGGCGGCGACGAGCAGCCCCAACATTCGGTTTTTGTCGACGGTTTTTGGCTTGACCAGACCGAAGTAACCAATGCCCAGTATAGTAACTTTGTCAATTTAACTGGCTATAAAACCGCCGCAGAGCTTGAAGGTTATGGCACCAGTATGGGCGAGCAGATTCCCGAAGCTACCTTCTACCACCCGCGCGGCATCGAAACCGGCATCGATGACAAACTGGATCATCCGGTCGTTCAGGTAACCTGGCAGGATGCCCGGGCCTATTGTGATTGGGCCGGTGCCCGTTTGCCGACCGAAGCGGAGTGGGAAAAGGCCGCCAAAGGCCCGGCCAATGACCGGGTCTTCCCTTGGGGCAATCAATTCCAGTTGCCTGAGTTCAATGTTGCTACTGTCACCAATTTTTGTGACGCCAGTTGTCCTTATGAAGAAGGCCAGGATCCCAACGTTAACGATGGGTTCCCGTACACGGCCCCGGTTGGCAGCTTCCCCGCAGGCATTAGCCCGTACGGGGCAGAAGATATGGCCGGAAATGTTTGGGAATGGGTCGAAGATTCATATGTTGGCTATCCCGGCAACAGCTATGAATTGCAGGAAGATTTTAGCGGCTACTTCAAAGTAGTGCGGGGTGGCTCCTGGGATAATGCGGCCCAACATGTGCGGTCAACCTTCCGCCAAAATAATCCCCCCAATCTACGCAGCGATGGGACCGGTTTCCGCTGCGCCATCGCCGCGGCCGATTTTGTCCCGGCGTCGGCTCCGGCCACCCTTGAGCCAACGGTTGAACCGACCGGAGAATCACCAACCGAACCTACGACCGAACCCACAACCGAGTCTACACCCGAACCGGCCGAAGAGCCAGGTGAACCAACCGCCGAACCAACTCCCGGTGGATAGTTGCCTGGATTCATAACTATTTATCCGGGGTTGACCCATAGCCAGTTCGACCCGTTTCTACCGGGTCGAACTGGTCTATTCGGGTAATTCTTTGACATAAAAAATTTGCTTGCGACTATAATGCTGACCAGAGAAATTATCAGGATTGTGTTCGGTGGGGCCATATGTATGAGTATGGCCTTTAGCTCGGCCTGTACCCTGGCCTCGCCGTTTGACCGGTTGGTCGCCGCGGCGCGGGAGCAGACGGTCGAACCGGTGCGTACTTTACAGCCCACCTTCACGCCCACCCCACCGGCCACGCCAACGCCAACTAAAACCTCTACGCCTACTGTGACCCCCATTCCGACCGATACCCCAACACCATTGCCACCCACGGCAACACCCACC
>CAYZHI010000020.1:0-18391 GCA_964477335.1 uncultured Caldilineaceae bacterium
GTAACGGGCGCAGCGGCTGCCAGCCTAACAACACCAGAAACTGGCCGCCGGTTTTAGCCGAGCCAAGAATTTGATAACCGGCTAAAACGAGGTCATCATTGATGTTGACGTTGAGGCGATTCTCCTGAGGCAACAGGGGGTATTGAAGCTGCGACTGGTCACCATCGACGCGCCAGCGGTAGAGGGAGTAGGCCGAACCGGACTCTGCCGGCACAGCCTGCAACAAGGGCAACCATTCCGGTGCAGGCGGGGCTGAAGCGGCAAACAGGTAACGCAGCGACAGGCCGCTGGCCGGCGGGGGTACAGCCAGCGTTTGGCGGCCATCAAACCAGATCACCCAGGGCGGTTGTCCCTGAAAATGCAGGCTGAAGCGAAAAGGATCCAAATCTCGATAATATTCGGCTGAAATGGCCGCCAGCTCATCACTCCTGGAATTTTTGAGGTAGCCGGCGATTTCGGCAATATCGGCGCCGTAGATAACGCGAGCCTGCGGAGCCGAAGCCCACCGGTTGAAGTAGTCATAAACGGTGTGGATACATGTGAACAGCAGCAGGAGACCGAGCAACAGGGCGGGGAGGAGCGGAGAGCGGAGAGCGGGAAGCGGGAAGCGGGGAGCGAGAGGTGAGGGGTGAGGAGTGGAGGGCGACGTACGGAGAGCAGGGAGGGTGAGGAGGTATTGGAAGAGCCACTCCAGGCCGATTGCCCAGATGAGATAGACGGCCGGCAGCGCGCCGATGGTCCGCAAGAAATGGGGGCTGTCGTCGGTGATGAAGTCGGGCAGGAGCATCAAAAAGAGCCACAGCAGCAGTAGCGCAGCCGGACCGGCCACTTTGACCGGACGGCGCAGGCGAAACAACAGCAGACCCAGGCCCAGGTAGAAAAACAGCCCGTTAACCCAGTCAAAAACCGGCCGGGCGTCGAGGTTGTAGCGATCGGTTTCGTCCCCCCGAAAGGTAAACATGCCCAACGTCCGCAGAGTGCTGTCAAGTGTCGGGCCAACCTCGCCGTTGAGGAGATAGGGCAGGGTGGAGACCTGGCTGGAACGTTCGCTAAAGCTGGCAGCGTTTTGCCAATAATAGCCGGCCAGCGGAGCTAACAGCCCGGCCCAAATAACCAGGTGGATGAGCAGCCCCAACCAATGTTGGCGTTTGATTTGCCCCCGGAGCAACTGATACCCAAATATTGCCGCCACCAGCAGCGGCACAAACCGGCTGGAGAGATAGGTGTACATCGACGCCCCGGCTGCCAGACCACTCAGGGCAAAAAACCTGAGAGGCGCCGGGCCGGTCAGGCCACGCCAGAGAAAGTAGAGGGTCAGCATGAGCAGCGGGGGAAAAGTCACGGCCCGCAACGTCAACCGGCTGACAAACAGCGCCCAAAAAGAAATCGCCAGGCCAGTCATCGCCAGCCAGGCCACCCGGCGATTGAACAGGCGCGTCCCCAGCGGGTAGACCAGGGCCACAGTCAGCATGCCGGCAAAAATATTGACCAGGCGCATTTGAACCGGGCCGACGCCAAAGGCGTAAAAAGCCAGCGCCTCCAGGTAAATGATGAGCGGCTCGATGCCTTTATTGATCTCATAAAATATGTGGAACTGCCCGTCATTGAGGAGTTGGAGGGCGGTAACGCCGTTGTAGGCCTCATCATGAGACAGGCCGGGCGGAATTTGAGCGATAGCGACAAGCCGCAGGGCAAAGGCCAGCAGCAAAATAACCGCAGCCAGGAGGTGGCGTTTGAGCTTGACAGGCTGAGGCATAACCAGTCGCTTCTACTGGCAACCGGCTCAGGGCCGCCAGGCCGGAGTTTGCTCGTCCCGTTCCGGCGTTTGAGTCAGGTTGACAACCGTTGCGCCGTCCAACGTGGTCGAAAAAATGTCCCAGTTACCTTCACGATTGGAGTAGAAGACAAGCAACTGCCCATCGGGTGTCCAGACCGGGCCGTGGTCATTAGCCAACGACAGGTTGGTGACATTGCGGGGAGGGCTGGCGCCAGCCGCACTGACCACATAAACTTCCACATCCCCGTCACGATTGCTCTCAAAGGCGATTTGCGAACCGTCAGGCGACCAGGTGGGCGCCAGGTCATTTTCGGGCGCGATGGTGACCTGGCGGATGTCCGCGCCCCCGATGGTCATGGTGTAGATATCCCAATTGCCGCTGGCTTTGCTGTTAAAGGCAAAGCGGCTGCCATCAGGCGACCAGACCGGCAAAATATTGGCGTTGCCATCGTTGGTGATCTGGATCAACATATCGGGGCAGCTTTCGGGCGCGGGCAGGCAGGCTGTATCGAGGACATAAATTTCCCAGCCGCCGGTACGGATGGAAGAGAAAGCCAGGCGAGAGCTATCCGGCGACCAGGAGGGAGTCCAATCATCGGCTGGATGACGGGTAACGTTGACCACGTTTTGACCGTTGCTGTCCATCACATAGATTTCCCGGTTGCCATCGCGCTGCGAAACAAAAGCGATCTTCTGGCCGTCCGGCGACCAGACCGGCGAGGTATCGTTCACGCCTTCCGGGGACAGGGCCGTCACGTCGGAACCATCGGCGTTCATAACGTAAATTCGCCAATCCTGGTCAATATCCCGGCCCATAAAGGTGATGGACGGCAGGCTGCGGGCCACCACCACGGGTGGGGTCGGGGTGACGGTAGGGGTCGGTTCAGGTGGAGCCACGGCTGTGGCCGGCTGCCCGGCCATCTCCTCACCGGCAGGCGCCAGAGCAGCAACAGTGACGGTGGGGACAGCGTCCCGGAAAGGCGACACTTCAAAAAATTGCATGGCCACGCCGGCCCCCGTAACCAGCACACACAAAACAATTAACAAGACAATCATAACCGGCCACAAGATACCGCGGCGACGGGCCGGTTTAGCTTTTTGTCGCCGGGCAATCGGCGGGGTTGAGGCTTTGACCTGTTTGGCGCTGGCGCCAAGCTGAGCAGCCAGCCGTTCCCAGTTGACTTCGCGCAGAATTTCGGCCAGGTTGGTATGCTCACGCAACCACAAACGCAGCAGTTCCACGTGGAAACGATAGCTGATCGCGCCCATCGGCACCAGCACGCCCCGATCTGCCAGGGTGATCAGGGATTGTTCAACCACCTGGGACGTCGCTCGACTATCCTGACGCTGGAGGAAACGGGTGATTTCCAGGTTGGTCAGCGGACCGTGGGTGCCCTGAATTGCGGCCATGCCGCTTAGAACGGCCCGTTCCACCCAGCTCGAATGATCCCAAATCTGGGTAAACGGTTTGATCGGTGTATCCAAAACCTGGGCCAGAACGGCATCGAAATTTCGCTGGTTGACCCAACCATCGTAGACCTGCCGGTTGAGCAGGGTATGGCAGAAGAGACTCAAGTAATAGGGGTGATGGGAATTGACTTCGACAATCCGCTTGGTAACGCCATAATCAAAACGCAGGATATCTTTGACCGGCAGCGTAACCATGTTGAGAGCGGCATCGGTTGGCAGTGGACCCAGGTTAAATACCGGCACATTCTCAAACAAGGGATGCTGAATCCGGCTCAATTTATCCTGATTCAGGGTAAAGACAAAGTGCAAATGGGGACATTCGTCTAGCAAGGGCATCAGCGAGGTCAGGAATCCGGCTGTAAGGGCCATGTCGTCAGTGGACAACCGGTGAAGATCATCAACGTAGAGAACCAGCCGCTGCAAGCCCAACCGCTGGTTAATCCGGGCAAATAGATGCCGCAACATCGAGACGGTTTGGGTGGCCGGCTCAACCGGTTCCGGCGGCAACAGATCAAGCAACTTCAACTGCGGGCCGAGTTGGTCGATGACCGACTGCAGAACCGAGTTCATAGTTGGCGTCCCCGGCTCAGTTGCCATGTCGACCTCAGCCCCGTTGCTGGCCGGGCTAAGTTCTGAAAGTGAGACCAGGAGGTTAAAAGCCTGGAAACTCTGCAGAGCGCCAACGTGTTTGACAAAGGATGTTTTGCCAATCAGGGGCGTGCCGCTCAATACAAGGGTTCTGAGCCCGCCGGTAATATGCAGTTCCAGCCAGTCGATGGCATCCTGTCGACCGAACAGCATCGCCGGTTCTAAAACTGGCTCGCCGGGGCGATAGGGATTGGTAATATCTCTCAAGGCCAAGAGTTGATCGATCTCCTTGCTTTATGCAACGTTACTCCGTCGCTGCTTCTAACCGCGGAATTTTAAATTATACCACCGGACAGCCCGAAAGAAAAAAGGTGACTATTCAGGTGACCGGCACCTGGATGGCAATTCCAAACCAGGGTTAGTTGTAAGTGCCGGTCACCTCAGAGCCGCTTGCCGGCAATAAGTAGCCGGGCCCGGGCGCCATTGTGCTCGACCATCTCCCAACAAGCGTCAAAATTATGGGCAGCCAGTAACTTGAGCGGCTGTTCAGGCGGAATGCTGCGCTGGTTGGTGATCCTGTAGAGCCAATTGATCAAAGGGCGCAGCGGCCAGGGGCCGCGTAGCTGTCCCTCGGCCACAATGATAAGCTGGCTTCCGGCGTGACCCTCTGGGATCGAAGCCGAATTCCGCAAGACCCGGCTAATTTCGGCCAGCGTATCAGGTTGGAGCATGTAATCAGTAGGAAAAGTGGCAACGACATTGGCAAAATAGCCGGAAGGGAACGGGATGGCCTGGGCCTCGGCCAGGCACAGAGGCAAGGCATAATTCTGGCGTCGCAGTCGCCGGCCGGCCTGTTGGGCCATGTAAGGAGATAGGTCGAGACCCACCGGCCTGTGACCGGCCGCGAGCATATCGAGAAAAAAAACGCCGGTCCCATAGGCCAGTTCCAACGTTGGGCCTGGCCGCATTTTGAGTATAGCCAATCGCCGCCAGGCCGCCCATTGGCCAAAGGACACCAGCCAGGCCACCAGTTCATAGGTGCAGGCCAGTTGATGGTACAGCAGATAAAAGCCGAGTCTGATCAATCCACCAGGCAACATGACAATTAACAATGAGCAATGAGCAATGAGCAATGGTTGATGGTCAAAGGTCAATTCCTGGAAGGCGCTGGCAGCTAGACGATGATTCGTAATTTGTGAGGAAGGATACGGAATTCGAGGGTGGTGGCGGCTTCGGCGATGATCTCGCCATCTGCCTGAATGGGGGTAGGGGGCGAGCAGTGGATGGACAGTCGGGTTGTGCGTTGATAGTTTACCAGCTCATGACTGATGTGCGCGCCGGAAAAAGTTTTTGGCAGCAAGCTCATAAGCTGCCGGCGACTCATCCCAACTGCATAAACAAAATCGAGCAGGCCATCGTCGGGTACGGCGCCGGGGGTCATATAAAATGAACCACCGGTGCGGTTACTATTACCGACAGAAACTACCGAAATTGGTCCTTCAAAATCCCCGTGATCCCAGATGAGTCGCATTTGCCAAACTTGAGCCTGGAGCACAGTTTTTAAGGCGGCCAAAATGTAACGAACGTTGCCCTTGACCCGGCGCATACGCCGGTGATTCATCGTCACCATCGCCTCCAGCCCCACGGCGGCATTGTTCACAAAATAGTGGTCATTGACCTGGCAAACGTCAATGAGGCGAGTGCGGCCGGCTTTCAGGCGTTCACAGGCCAGGCTGAGATCACGCGGCAACTTCAACGCATCGGCCAGATCGTTGCCGGTGCCCAGGGGCAAGATGCCTAACCGGGCGGGTTCTTCATTCCCGGCGGCCTGCACCAACCCGTTGACCACCTCATTCATGGTGCCGTCACCGCCGGCGGCTACGATAACCGACCTGCCCTGTTGCGCGGCGCGGCAGGCCAGCTCGGTGGCATGCTGCGGATAAGCGGTCAACTCCAGCTCGTACTCCAGACCGGTGGCCTGCAAAGCTTGCTCGACATGATTCACCTTGGCCTGAACCGGCAATCGGCCACCGTAGCTACTCAGAATGATCTTGACTCGATCCGACACTCCAGCGCCTCATGACCAAAAAGTAAAGGCCGCCCGGCCAAACAACCATACCGCCGACGGCCTTTGCCGCTTGTATACTGAGCGCACGGTAAAATTTCCATACGTTGCTCGGCCTGGATTGCCAAATCCAGGCCATAACCGCCGGATTTGGCAATCCGGCAGGAGCAAACAGGAAATTTCAGTATGCGTTTAGTATAACTCACCGGCCAAACATGGTTCAGCCGGGCAACACACCCACTGCCTGGCCGGTTTCTTCAAAAATGTCCATAGCCTGTTCAATCTCCTCAAGGGTGTGGCCGGCGGTAACATTGGCCCGCAGGCGACTCGTTCCGGCCGGGACCGCCGGCGACACCACCGGCAGCACAAAAATATCACGCTCCTGGGAAAGTTTGGCCATCATCCAGGCTCGCTCGTCATCGCCGGTAATGATTGGCACGATAGGGGTTTCACTATTGAGGGTGTTAAAGCCGCGCTCCTGTAATCCTTTGATAAAATAATCAACATTTCGCTGCAAGGCTTGCACCCGTTCCGGTTCCTCTTCAATCACCTCAAACGAAGCTTTGGCCGCAGCCGCCGAGGCCGGTGGCAACGCCGCCGAAAAGACAAAGGCTCGCACCGAGTGCTTGAGATAGGTGATCAACTCCTCCGAGCCGGCGATATAACCGCCTACACTGGGTATGGTTTTGCTGAGGGTGCCCATATGGAGGTCGATGGCGGTGGGGTCGTCAATGCCAAAATGTTCCAAAATACCGTGGCCGGTCTGGCCCAAAACCCCCACGGAGTGAGCTTCGTCAACCATTAAAAGCGCCTCATACTGGCGGCACAAGCGGATGATCTCCGGCAGGTTGATGATATCGCCATCCATACTGAAAACCGCGTCGACCACCACCAGCTTGCCGGCTTTTCGAGGCGTCTCCGCTAAAACCTTTTCCAGGGCGGCCATATCATTGTGGTCAAAGCGCACAAAGTTGGCCCGCGAGAGCAAACAGCCATCAACGATACTGGCGTGATTGAGCTTATCAGAAATAACCACATCGTTTCGCCCCAGGAGGGCCGCAATTACGCCCAGGTTGGTTACGTAACCGCTGGACAGGGCTACCGCAGCCTCGGTGTGTTTGAAACGGGCAATGGTTTCTTCCAATTCCACATGGATGCGGGTGGTGCCGGCCAAAACCCGCACTCCGTGCGTCCCGGCGCCAAATTCGTCCAGGGCGGCGCGCGCGGCGGCTTGAATTTTGGGATGGCCCAACAGGTTCAGATAGGCATACGAGGCAAATTGCAGCATCCTGCGGCCATTGATGGTTACATAAACCCCATCAACTTTTTCGGCCGGTTGTAAGTAGAGGTACAGGTCTTGTTCCTTGGCCGAACGCACCCGTTCATTCATCTTCTCGATGCGCCAGGCAATCGGGTTACTACCATCTTTTGGCAAAGGCATAGGCCTCTCTAGCTCCTCATAAACTGATCCGTTATCAAAAATGAATACGGCGAAGACCGGACCGGGTGCGGTAAAACAGCCACTTACGGCTGCTTGGGAAAAGTATAACACCCGGCTGATGATTTGCAAAATATTATGGAATTTGGCTTTTGACCAAAAAACGGGCATCGCTGTGCGCCGATGCCCGTGCAATCACCGCAATTAATCCCCAGTTTTATGAATCGAAACCCAGACCTCGCTCGCGCAGACTAACGTAACGCTGGCAACCGATCACCAGATGGTCAAGCACCTCGATACCCAGCATTCGTCCCCCCTCTACAATCGAGCGGGTGACCTGCACATCTTCAGGAGAAGGTGTTGGGTCGCCCGAGGGATGATTATGGGCCACAATCAGAGCCGTGGCATTGGCCCTGACCGCCTCGCGAAAAATTTCGGCCACTCGAATGATCGATGAATTAACATTGCCCTGGTAAACATTGCAGGTATCTAAGACTCGGTTTTTAGTATCGAGCAGGATCGTACGCAGATTTTCTTGTTCCAGGCTACCCATCTCCAGCATCAGCAGGTTGGCCGCATCCACCGGCGAGGTAATCTGAGGGCGAGCGTCGGGCGACGAGATCAGCAGCCGCCGGCCCAGCTCGAGGGCAGCTTTGAGTTGGGCCGTTTTGGCCGTGCCAATGCCTTTGACCTCGGCCAAATCGCCAAAGCCGGCCTTATCCAGACCGGGCAGGCCGTTGAAATCTCTGAGCAAGCGGGTGCTGAGCGTCAGCACATTTTCGCCGGGCGTACCAACCCGCAGTAGAATTGCCAGCAGTTCGGCATTAGACAGGGCGCTGGGGCCATAATATTGCAGCCGCTCACGTGGCCGTTCCCCTACCGGGAAATCATGGATGGTTAAGTGGTAACGAGGCGCGAGTTCAGTTTCTTGGGTCATGGGATCTCTTCCGGGGCGATGGCAGATTTTAGTAAATTAAAGTTTCAATAAGTGAGCGCCAACTCTGGCAACTTACAGAGTCTAGTAGATATGAGCCTCCAGGCAAGTGACGCCATCCTGGCCAACAACGGCGCTGTGCCGGGTGCCTGACGGCAGTTCAAGGCGGTCGCCAGCTTTGAGATTGTAGGCTTCGTGCCGGGTCGGCAGGTCGAATTTGATACTGCCGCTAACGACATACAGAATTTTATGATAACCGTGGGTATGGCCGGGATAAACATCCCCCGGTCCATTCGACCAGCGATAAACGTTAAGTTCTTGGGCGGTCAAACGGGTCCGCAGTTCCTCTTCGGTGGGGGGAGCATCGCCAGACCAGGGGGTAACCTTTAACTCCATAGTTTACTCCTAGCACAAAATTGAATTTGGCCGTATTCTACCTGCTTGCGGCAGGATCGTCAACCGGACCTGGAGGAATTAGCGTTGACAGGATGTGGCAGGTCGATTATACTCAGGTAAGTAACTACTGGTAAATCATTATAGTGAACTCCAAAAGGAGCCTGAGTTAAATGAGCGTAGCCAATGATGTGCGAGAAATCTTAAACAAAATGCCTGAAGCCTTTGTTGCTGACAAGGCCGGGGCTATGAAGGCCGCCATTCAACTAGATTTGACCGGCGAGGGCGGCGGCCAGTGGACGGTTAAAATAACTGATGGCGCCATTGCCATCGAGGAGGGGCCGGCGATTGCACCGAACTTGAGTTTGGGGATGGCGGCCAGCGATTATGTCGCCTTGTCGCTCGGTCAAGTTAATCCGATGAGTCTCTTTATGGCCGGCAAAATCAGAGTTCAGGGTGACGTGATGCTGGCGATGAAATTTCAAGAGTTGTTTGATCGAAACCGGGTCAATCAGTAAACTTACCATAAGTGGTTTAGAATCGTTGATAAGTGGGGGTATTATGGAGCGTCTTTCGGGTGATCTGGTCCGCTACAAGTTGGCTACCCGAGTATTTGGACAGAATGTAGTTAGTGTAAATCAGATTGGCTCAACAAATACGGAACTAAAACAATTGGCCCGGCAAGGCGCTCCGGAAGGTCTACTCTATCTGGCCGAGGAGCAATTGGCCGGCCGGGGACGGCTAAGCGGGCGCAAGTGGCTGGCCCCGGCGGGCAGCAGCCTGTTGCTGTCGTTGTTATTCAGACCGGCCGGGGTGATTGCCCCCAGCCAGGCCCAACAACTGACCATGCTCTGCGCCCTGGCCTTGCTCCAGGCCATCGAGCAGCAAACCGGCCTCAAACCGGACCTGAAATGGCCCAACGATTTACTGTGGATTGACGGTAAAAAACTGGCCGGCATTTTGACCGAAGCGGAGATTGAAGCCAACCGGCTCAACTGGGTCGTAGTGGGGATTGGCCTGAACGTAAATCTTGATTTTAGCCAGGAAATCGATCTGGAACAGCCAACCGGAAAGTTTGGCAACGGGGGGCCGCCTTTACACAAAATCGCCACCAGTCTGTCGATGATTTTGGGCCGGGATACCAGCGCTGACCGGTTGCCGATTCTGCAACGGTTTTTGGAAAACGTGGAACATCGCTATGAGCAACTGCGCCAGGGGCGGCTGTTTCACCGGGAGTGGGGCCGCTGCCTGGTCGGCCTGGGCCACCCGGTAACAGTTACCGGGCCGGATAAAGTTTACCAGGGAATCATGGTCGGGGTGGCTGAAGACGGAGCCTTGCTGCTGAAGCAAGGCGATGGCTCAACCGAGTTCGTTTTAGCCGGAGATTTGGAAATACGGTAAGGAGTGTTTCTATTTCTATCAAAAATGATCGTTCTATAGAAACCCGATCACCGTCCGAGCGGGCCTTTTTGGTCGGGTTTGAATTAAAACAGCGCAACAATGGACAACCCAATTTCAGCGTTGAGGACTCATTGGAGGAACTGGCGGCGCTGGCGGAGGCAGCCGGCCTGGCCGTTGTCGGCGGGACGTATCAACGCCTGGACCAGATCAACCCCAGCACGTTGATCGGCAGCGGCAAGGTTGAAGAGTTAGAGCATTATCGGGATGAACTGTTTATCGACGTTTTTCTGTTTGACGATGAGTTAAGCCCGCGGCAACAACGGGAGCTAGAAAAGCGGCTCAATCTCAAGATACTGGATCGAACCGCCCTGATTCTGGATGTGTTTGCCAAACACGCCCGCACTCGCGAAGGGCAACTGCAAGTGGAACTGGCCCAATATGAGTATCGCCTGCCCCGGCTGACCCGCATGTGGACCCACCTGGCCCGCCAGGCCGGCGGTCGAGCCGGGGGGGCCAGCGGCGGGGTCGGGGTGCGTGGCCCCGGTGAAACCCAGCTTGAGGTTGACCGTCGCGAAATCAACCATCGCATCACCCACCTCAAACAGGAATTGGAAAAGGTGCGGGCGCATCGAGCCAGGCACCGGCAGAAACGACGCCAGGCCGGCATCCCGGTGGTAGCGATTGTGGGCTATACCAACGCCGGTAAGAGCACCTTGCTCAACGCCCTCACCAATGCCGATGTCCTGGCTGCGGATCAACTGTTTGCCACCCTCGATCCAACCACTCGCCGGGTGGCTCTGCCCGGCGGCCATGAAATTCTCTTGAGCGACACGGTTGGCTTCATTCAAAAGCTGCCCACTGATCTGGTGGCGGCTTTTCGGGCGACGTTGGAAGAGATCACCGAGGCCGATCTCATCGTGCATGTGGTCGACATCACCCATCCTAACGCCGCGGCGCAAGCGGCTACTGTGGCCCAAACCCTGGCTGATCTGAAAGCAAGCAATATCCCGACTGTCGTCGCTTTGAATAAGATCGACCGGCTACCCGATCCTGCGGCTGCCATCGAGCAGGTGGCCGAATATCCGAACAGTATGGCGATCAGCGCCGCGACCGGACAGGGCCTGGCCGCGCTGCTGGACAGAATCGAGGGTATCCTGCAATCGAGCCAACAGATGGTCTCGTTGCTGATTCCCTACGACCGGGGCGACCTGGTCGCCCTGCTGCACGAACAGGCCATCATCAACCAGGAAACGCACCAGGCCGATGGGACTCGGTTAGAAGTGTATGTACCGGCCCATCTCAAAGGTACGGTCGAACGCTATCGGCTGGAACCGGCGCGGCTATAAATTTGCTAAAGGGGTTGGAGGGATTTCACCCATGCTAGATAAGATCGCACTTGTCAAAGGATTACCGGTAATTATTGGGCTAGCTTTAGTTTTGATCAGCTTTTTAGCCCAGTTCATTCCGGCGCTGGCCTTCTTGACTGCCGGGCAGTGGCTATTGCACGTGGGGGTAATTATTGGCCTGGGCGGGATGCTCTTCTCCGATACCCTATAAACTGCTCAATCTGCCGGCTCGACCACGTAGGTCCCCAACAATGTGCGCGCCTCGGCCAGCATGGAGGCCGCCCGGGCAGAGCATTGGCTGACCGGCTGGCCATCGACGAGAGGCTCACTCAGGTAAGGCTGCTCAAAACGAAGAGCTAACGCTGCCGGCGGTAAAAGTTCGGCCGGCTGAGCGCGGCGTACGGTGAGGGTGTGAGGCCGGCGCAGCAACCGCTCTAACCAGGCCGATATTTCCGGGTCGTTGGCCAGAGCCAGCCGGGAGAGCAGGTCGGCATCAGTCATAGCTGTCACGGCGGCATGATCTGCGCTCAAAATCCCCTTTAGACTCCCCAGCCTAAAAAGGTGCTGCAATACCGCCTCAGCCGCAATTTTGATGGGCGCGGTAAAAAGACGATGTTCAAACAGGATCCGTTCAATCAGATGTTCGGCCGTCACCAAGTCGGCGGCCACATTGGCTTCAGCCAGGTGCACATGAGCCAGTATCTCGGCTGGCAACGGGCTGTGCCAACCGCAGACAAAGGGGTCGCGCACAAAAAAATCCAGATGATCTAAATGGAGAAGACCATTTTGAGTCCGGACCGGATTGGGCGGATTGCCTTCCGTTAAGGCCACAATTCGAGCCGGCTCAAAGCCAAAGCGACGCAAGATAGCGCCTATCTCCGGCCCCAGAATGATATCACGCCCGGCCGCGTGATGATCGAAACCGGGCAAATGCTCGGCCGAATAGGAGAAAGGGCCGTGACCGACATCGTGCAGCAGGGCGGCCAGGCGTATTTCCTGGTCATCGGGCCGCAAGTGGGCCGCCAGGGCAAAGACGCCCCGCACGTGCGACAGACGGGCATGTTGCGTCGGCATCATTAAACCGCCCGCGCCAAACGTATGCACGTACCCAAGCCGGCGCAGCGGCCAGGCGGCCAGCAAGGCCTGCTCACACGGGCTGAGGGCTACCCGTAGCTGCCAGATTGGCTCCCACAATATCTCGGCCGTTTGCGTAAAAGGATGATATTCAAGCGGGGATGAAAATTGATCAATCATTGAACACAATAGGGCAAGATATGCTCTTGCCCTATCATACTTTTACCAGATTGAAAAAGATCACGTTTGGCCCAAGCGCAACGTAGAGGTGACCGGCCGGTCGCCTCTACAAAAATCATATGTGCTGAATATGAGCCTAAAAAACTGTTAAGCCGGGTAACCGCGTCGGCGAGCGGCGACCACGCCGCCTACAACCAGCAGCAAGATCAAGCCGGCCGCAACGATTACAAAGGTAGTTTGGGATTGGCTGGCCTGACCGGATTCCGGCAGCATCGTCTCAGTCTGGGCCGGGGCGCTGGGCAGGGCCGAGGTTGAAACATCAGCCGGCAGCGGGGCCTGCGCCACTGCTGCCGAGGTTTCGGCCATACTGGCCTCCGCAGCCGCTGGAGCCGGTTGCAGTCGAGCCGGATCAGCCGGTTCAAGGCCGCCCACGTCAGTAATAGCCCGTTCATCTCCTTCCACCTCAGCAATGTAGATAACACTACCCCCCGGATAATTGAGTTCATAAATTTTGCCGGCTTCGGCTATGAAACTGTAGCCAGCCCCGCGGGGTTCACCCTGACCAGCGGCCGTGCCTCGATATTCACACGGAATTAGCAGGATATCCTGATAAGGACAGACGGCGCTGGACTCTGCCTTGGGTAGAATCTGGAGAGTTCCGCCGCTGCAAAAACCGGTCGGGCTGTGGTAATCAAATTCAAGACTATTGCCGCTACAGTTTCTGATCCGAGCGACAGCCCCGGATACCGGGGGATACAAGGGGCTGGAGTCAATTTCAGGATGAGGCAGCGGCGCGCCCAGGTTGTTTTCAATGTAGAAGGTTGGCCCCAAGAATTCAGTGTAGTTGCTGGTATTGCGGACCATGCGGACAACCAGTTGATAGGCCCCGTCCGGAAAAGTTCGGGTATCCAGGAAGGCCAGATCGCCGTTGATCACGGGCGCGTACACCGTAGCCGCCCAGACCAACTGCTCGCCTGTTTTCAGAAACAGTTCATATTTCTGAAAATCGGCAAAGTCGACTGCGCCGGTCACGGTGATGAGGCCCGACACACTCTCTCCGGCCGTGGGACTGGTAAGGTAAACTGTTTCGCCCTGTTGGGCCCCAACGGTCATACTGGCCGCCAGAACCAGCAAGCTGACCAGCCCGACCAGCATCAGAAATCGCAGCGACAGCTTTTTCATCAGTAGTAACCCCTTCCTTAACTTTCAACGAAGATGTGGGACCAGCCTACTCGCCTGGTCCAACAACATGACATAAAGTTACTTCACATAAGATTATAACATAACTATATTATATTGAGAAGTCCGGCAAGAAATTTTTGGCCGCCCCGAATCTGGAGGCGGTTTATGGGATCGGTTGTGGGGTAATCAGGCAAGGCGGGGATCGCCCTCAAAGATGAGGGCAGTTCGTTCGATTTCAGCCCAGCCGCCGGTCAGGCCGAGCGCCTTGAGGACCTCCTGGGGGCGGAGATTGCCAAATTGGCCGGCCGTTAGCCGCATGTGCAGGTGGGCTTGACCATCGGCCAATAGTTCAAGGCGGAGTTCGTGCAGCCATGGGCGCAGGTCAATCTTTTCCGGTTGCTTTTTGCGCTGGCGAGTCTGGATCACCGTGTCCGCGGCCAGCAAGGCTTCAATCCGTTTGTTTAGCTCGGCAGTCGATAGTTCAGTTTCTACCACCACCTGATAGTCGGCCTGGCGCAACAGATGTTGGAGCGTGGGGGCTTTGAGCGGAATCTCTTCGATGGCATGAACGGCCAGCCCTACCGGTAACGCCGCCCTGATCCGGGCCAGAGCTTCAGCCAGATCGACCGGTTGGGAGACGATGATGTCCATGATTTCGGCCGAGCCGGTAACGCCCAGCGGCAACCCGGAGGCGACCTGAATTTTGGGTCGGGGGTTGTAGCCCTGGGAGTAGACCAGCGGAATTCCCGCCCGGCGCAAAGCTCGCTCCCAGGCCAGCACTAAATCCAGGTGGGAGATATATTTAACGGGCTGTTTTTTGGCAAAAGTAAGCCGTAACCGGTGTTTGCCAGAAAGTTCGTTGACCTCAGTCATGGCTGAACCATAACGCGTTGCAGCAAGGTCAGGGTGGTATCAGAAACGGGTAAATGCTCCAGGTCGGCCAGAGAAAACCAACCGGCCTCGACCACATCGTCAGCCGGGGTCAAAGGCTGGAATGGATCGAGCGGTTCAGCCCGGAGGTCTAAAATCACGTAATGGTATTTGACTCGCCCCGCCTCATCCCGCTCGATTTTTTCAAAGGCGTAGATAATTTCACCGGCCTTAACTTGCAAACCGGTTTCCTCCAAAATCTCCCGCTCGGCTGCGGCCTGAAGGGTTTCACCTAAATTAACGCTGCCGCCGGGTACGGCCCACATGCCTTTGGCCGGCGCCTTGCCGCGCAGAACTAACAACACCCGGTGTTGGTGAATGACAACGGCCCCCACCGCCAGGCGAGGGGCATCAGGGTAGATAGTGTTGACCATTGAAAAACAAACTCCGCTATTAGTTGTAGAACAACTATATTACCGGCTTTTCATAACCCAAGCAAACCGGCCAGTCAACGCTACAACCTTAAAAGGGACTTTTGATCACCGCCAACACGTATCTTTTTACCCCCTCAATCCGACTTATTAGTAGCCAAGAGTAGGATTAAGCCAATCGAAGTTCTGTCACGTAAAAATGAGCTTACCTATCATTCAGTTTGAGATATCATCGTTGAACACTCAATCTGCGTGGAATATCGGACCGGGTCAATGTTAAACCTCTAACGATTTTCATACCACATTCAAACCAAATTCAAACTAATTCGTGATATACTGAACGAAGGTTTGTAACGTTCGCGTATCTGGCCGGAGTAACCAAATCAGCTATGAGAAGACTACGATTCTGGGTAATCATCACCGGTATCTGGCTGACTCTTTTCTTCAATATCGAGAGAGTAATGTTTTATCGGCTTGACGCAAACATCATCCGGGCAGATACTTACATTTTTGTGATCATTGTAGCCCTTCTGCCCCTCCTATTACCCCGGCTGAGTAATCTTTCATTCTCAAGTATCCTCATTGTCGCTACGGGCTTATTTCTTTATGTATGGTATCAAAATCCATGGTGGGGCCAAGCTGTTGCTATCTACTATCCGCAGGCTAATGCCTTGACAATGCTCACGATTTTGCAGGTGAATGCCATTATCTTAACCGGATTGTTAAGCAGGCAAATCAGTTTCAGCCTGAATGAATTTGAAGATGTGATTGCCAAAATCACCTTTGGACATATTGGCGCCCGGCCGGCGCCTTTTGCCGAGGAACAAAGTGAGATGTACCGCGAGGTTCGCCGGGCGGCCCGTTATGGACGCCCCCTGGTAATAATGGCGGTCAAGGTCGATAGCGAGAGTATGCGAGAGCCGCTACCACAAATAGTCGCAGATGTCCAAAAAGCAATGATGAAAGAATTTACCCTGGCCAGTATTGCCAAGAGCCTGGATGAGAATCTTCTCAGCTTCGATATCATTGCCCTTCACGACAACCACTTTATCGTTACTATGCCCGAAACTTCGGCTCAGGACATTGCGCCAGTAGTGCAGCGGCTGGAAAATGCTATCAAAGATAAACTTGGCATAACGGTGCAGATAGGTACGGCCAGTTTTCCCCACGACGCGGTTACATTTGAACATCTGGTTGAATTGGCCCTGGATAAGGCTGATCCATACCCGCAAAGGCAATTTATGCCAGGGCGCGAACCGGCCGTGGCGGCCAAGGAGGTATAGTATTCAGGATGAGTTGGCTGCTTATTGAACGTCGCGGCGTAAAATTATACAAACCATACTATCGAACTTCGAAACGAATCGTGGAGTCCCTGTTGTGCCTGATGGCAGTGCCGTTCCTGTTGCCGATCGGGCTTATTATTGCTCTGGCCATCCGGCTTGACTCGCCCGGTCCTGTTTTTTTTGTGCAAGAACGGGTTGGCAAGGGGGGACGCTCGTTCAAGATGATCAAATTCCGCACGATGCACGTCAAGATTGATGATAGCTCGCACCGGCTGTTTATGCAGCAATACATTAACGGGCAAATCTCTACCAACGGCAGCCAACGGGTGTTCAAGCCGTTTAATGCCAACCAGGTCACGCGGGTAGGACGGCTGCTGCGCAAGACAAGTTTAGACGAATTGCCTCAAGTTATCAACGTTCTCAAAGGAGAAATGAGCCTGGTAGGACCCCGGCCCAACGTGCGCTGGGAAGTAGAGGCTTATCACGGCTGGCACATAGAAAGACTGGAAGTCTTACCCGGCATCACCGGGCTGGCTCAAGTACGGGGTAGAAGCGGGATCACCTTTGATCAAATTGTTCGCTATGATGTGGAGTATATTGAACAACAGAGCCTGAAACTGGATTTGCTTATTCTCTGGTGGACGTTTGCCTCAGTTTTGTTTGGCAAGGGGGCAGAATGAGCCCAAATCAAACTCAGCGGCACAGCAGCAAAACAGCCGGATTTGACCATTTAAATTCGGCTGTTTTGATTCTTAAAGATTTTACTGCTTTTCTGGCAGATCTAAAGCGAGTTGGTTGAGATGCTAGAGAGAACTATCAAGCCAGGTTATGGATTTGATCAGTTACAGCCTGAGCCAGTTGGAGCGCCTGCAAACCGGCCTGTCCAGTAACCCGACCTGGCTTGCCTTCCCGAACACAATCTACAAAATGGCTCAATTCAAGCATCAGCGGCTCAGCCATAGGCACATGAATGCGCTCGATGATGCTCTCCTGACGATACTTGTCGGCATCAAAGAATTGAGGCAGGGTTCGCCGATGGATCAATAGACTCTTGCTTAGCAAATCCGCCTCGATGTAAGCTCCCTCGGCTATCACATTAATGGAACGTACTTTTTGCTCAGTAATACGCGAAGCAAAAAGAGTGGCAATAGGCCCCTGATGAAAAGAGAGATTGGCTACAGCGTGATCAATACTGTGGGTGTTAATAGATCGGCCCCAGGCGCTCAAACCCTCCACACCAGTTGGGATTAAATCAAGCACAAGGTCAAGATCGTGGATCATGAGATCGCGAATCACATCGACATCGGTATTGCTGGTATCAAAGGGGCTGAGCCGGCGGATATCGACCGCAATCAGCTTCATTCCTTCGGTAACATGCTTAAGTTCGATGTAGGCTGGATTGAAGCGTTCGATATGACCTACCTGCAACACTTTTTGCAATTGCTGCGCTCTGGCAACAAGTTGCTGGCCCTGAGCCACGGTCTCGGTAATGGGCTTTTCAACCAACACGTGAACACCCTGCTCCAGGGCCTGGCCGGCCAGTTCAAAATGGGCCGGGGTGGTAGCGGCAATGCTAACAGCGTCGACCTCGGCCAGCAATTGCCGGTAATCGTCAAAGTAGTTCGTATCGTAATGGGTGGCCACGGCCTGGCCTCGCTCGCGATTACAATCAGCCAGGCCAATCAGGTCGACGCCACGTAGGGACGAATATACTCGGACGTGACGTTCACCCATCACGCCAACACCAATAACTCCAACACGGGTGGTTTCCATAATCTCCTCAGGATTGGCTATTTTGATTTTGATGTTGCGAAATTGTTGTATCCAGCTTCTCCGGTCCATGAATGAAGGCTTCGTCCTCATTTTGCAGGAGCAATCCTACTTTGATCAGGTAATCAATAATCAGAGCGGCATTTGCTTCTGGCGAATGATCGACCGTGTCCAATACCAGTTCAGGGT
>CAYZHI010000021.1:0-18377 GCA_964477335.1 uncultured Caldilineaceae bacterium
CAGGGATTTCTCGTCGCTTCGCTCCTCGAAATGACATGCCCTGCGTAAGTCCTGTCACAATTAACAGTTCACAGTTCACAATTCACAATTTTTCACGGAGTTTTCCTTATGGCAACACTCATTTTACCCTCATTTCTCATCACTACCGCCCACGAAGCGCCTAAAGCGGACTGGGGGGTGCGGGTGGTCGATGACCGGATTGCTGATGTTGGCCCTAACGCCGAGTTGCAGGCCAGATATCCCCAGGATACGGTTATTGATGGCGCCGACCACGTGCTGGCTCCAGGCTTCGTCAATGCCCACGTCCATTTGTATGGGGTACTGGCCCACGGTATCCCATTGCCCAGCCCTGACCAGGAGGCCGGCGGCGGCTGGGCTTTTTTGGATGATTTCTGGTGGCCGTTGGTGGAAGATGCCCTGGACCACGAGATGATCGCCGCCGCCACCGACTGGGTCTGCGCCGAGATGGTGCGTTCCGGCATCACCAGCTTTTACGACATTTTGGAAGCGCCGTTCGCCATCCCCGGCGCGCTGCTGGCCCAAAAGGAAGTGGTCGACCGGCGCGGTCTGCGCGGCATCCTCTCCTTTGAGAGCACCGAACGGGTCAGCCCGGCCAATGGCCAGCTTGGGCTAAGGGAAAACGCCGAGCTGGTCAAGCATTGCCGGGCGCAGGCGGGCCAAACGCTGGTCGAAGGGCTGATCTGCTTCCACACCACCTTTACTTGCTCCGCCGATTTCATCAAGCAGGCGTTTGCCCTGGGTGAGGAGCTGGATTGCAGCGTCCATATGCACTGCAACGAGGCTACGTTTGAACCGGAGTATGCCCTCCAGCATTTCGGTAAGCGGACGCTGGAATATTACCATGACCTGGGTGTTACCGGACCGCGCATGCAAGCGTCCCAGTGCGTGCAGCTATCGGCGCGCGAGATCGAAATCATTGCCAGTAATGGGGTGCGGGTGACCCACATGCCGTTGAGTAACTGCGAGGTCGGCGGCGGGATTGCGCCCGTCCCCCAGATGTTGGACCGGGGCGTCACCCTGGGCCTGGGCAGCGACGGCTATATCAACGACTTTTTTGAGGTGATGCGGGGCGCTTTTCTGATTCACAAAGCCGGCCAGCAAAGCACCGAGGTGATGCCGGCCCACACCGTTTTCTACCTGGCAACCGAGGGCGGGGCCAGGGCGCTAGGCTGGCATAACGTCGGCCGGCTGGCGGCGGGCTACCAGGCCGACCTGCAACTCATCGACGCAGTCTTTCCGACGCCGACAGCCTTGCACAACCTGTACGACCAACTGGTGTTGTGGCGCAACCACACCCATGTGCGCGACGTCATGGTCGCCGGTCAATGGCGGGTGCGCAATGGTGCGGTTTTAGATGCCGACTTAGGGGCGATGCGGGCCAGAGTCCACGAGAATGCCGAGCGAATGTGGGCCAAGGTGAAATAAAACCTTGATAGCGTCTGCCCCTGGCCGACATGACCGCCGACCGCGGACCAACGACCGCCGAAAAACGTAATAATGGTTATTGCTCAACCTCATGTCATTTCGAGGCCGTAGGCCGAGAAATCCCTGAGTAGGCTGATTCAAATTCAAGGCTATTAGTATACTCGTCTCGCTTTTTACCAGATGCCAAGCTCTATCGTATCGGCTTCAGGGATTTCTCGCCGTCTACGACGGCTCGAAATGACATGCCCGAGTAGTAACCACTTATGGCGAGCAAGTATTTGCGGTTCGCGGTCAATCCAACCAACCAACTATCTACCTATTCTAACCCCGCCGCCGGCCGCGCCGACCTTCGCCGTCCGCAGCCTCGCTGGCCGCCCGGTTGGCAGCCAGCACTTCCGCCAGCGGCGGCGGCTCAAAATTCGTGAGCGCCGCTTTGAGCGCAGCAATATGGCTGGGGTTGCTGCCGCAGCAGCCGCCCAGCATCTTGACATGCTGCGTCCCAAATTTTAAGGCATATTCGGCCATAATCTCCGGGGTGACATCATAGACTGCTTCTTCCCCGCTTTCCATCCGGGGCAGACCGGCATTAGGCTTGGCGATGAGGGTCGCCTCCGGGGCGGCCGTGCGCATGGCTGTCAACGCCTTCAGGTTTTCCTCCAGGGTCCGGCCGCAGTTGACGCCCACGGCCAGTACATCCATTGCCGACAGCTCTTTGACCGCCTCTTCCGGGCGAACGCCCATCATGGTCCGGCCATGCATATCAAAGCTCATTGTTACCGTCACAGGCAGGTCAGTGGCCTTGTGCGCGCCCTCGATGGCGGCTTTGGCTTCCTGCAGGTCGCTCATCGTTTCAATGTGGATACCGTCGACGCCGCCTTCGGCCAGGGCAGCGGCCTGCTCGGCAAAATATTCCACGGCTTTGCCGTAGGTCAGTTCCCCCATCGGTTCCATCAACATGCCGGTTGGTCCAATCGACCCCAACACCAATTTGTCATCACCGGCTACCTGGCGAGCCAATTGGGCCGCGGCCACATTGATGTCGTGGGTCAAATGACCGCTCCCCTCCATATCCAGCCGGGGCCGGCTGCCCCCAAACGTGTTGGTCAGAATAGCATCTGAGCCGGCCTCGATATAAGCGCGGTAATGTTTTTTAACTGCCTCTGGGTTTTCCAGATTCCACAACTCCGGCGCTTTGCCGGCCGGTAAGCCCATTTTTTGGAGCTGCGTACCGGTCGCGCCGTCCATAATTAGAATGCCGGGTTCAGCCAATTTACGGCGTAGATCAGCCATTTTCAGCACCTCAGCGAGTTTGTTTTGATTAGACTTTTTATTATAATCCAACCCACTCGATCTACAATTTTTGCCTCACTCTCTCGAACTGCCAGCGGGTTTGTGTGTATCAATCCCCTCAGGTAAAATCCCAGGCTAATGGACGACAAAATAATCCTGATCAACTTCATGGAATTTACCGAGGCGCAATTGGATAAATTGCGCGCCGTCTCGCCCCGGCTGGAGCTTCACCAGCTCCCCCAGGCCACATTCGACGAGGCGCCTGAGTTGCTCCGGCAGAACGCTGAGATCCTCTACGGCTGGGGCAAGCAGTTGGACCAGGCCCATCGTTATCCCCGGTTGAAATGGATCCAGACCCATAGCGCCGGGGTCAATGATCTGCTCGACCAGCCGATCTGGCATAGCCCGGTGATCATTACCAGCCTCAACGGGGTGCACGCCGTGTCGATGGCCGAACATGCCCTGGCGATGATGTTGGCTTTTCGCTGGCGGTTGCGGGTTATGTTCAATTTTCAAAGCCGGTCTGAGTGGCCCCAAGACCGCTGGGAATGGTTTGCCGTGCCGGAGTTGCGGGGCAGCACCCTCGGCCTGGTCGGTTACGGAGCAATTGCCAGGGAGCTGGCTCGACAGGCTCAGGCTTTGGGGATGCGGGTACTGGCGATCAATCGGTCTGGTTTGCGGCGGCCATACCAGGGTTATCGGGAGCCGGGCACCGGCGACCCTGCCGCGCTGATCCCGGAGAAAATCTATCCAACAACCGCTCTACTCGACATGCTGCCGCAGTGTGACTACGTGGTGGTGCTGGCGCCGTTAACCCCGGCAACCCGGCACCTGATTGGCGCGGCGGCCTTTGCCGCCATGAAACCGACCGCCTACTTTTTTAACCTGGCCCGGGGCAGCTTGGTCGATGAGGTCGCCTTGATTCGGGCTTTGCGCCAGGGGCAAATTGCCGGGGCCGGGTTGGATGTGTTTGAAACAGAACCGTTGCCGGCCGATAGTCCCCTCTGGCAGTTGGACCCGGAGCGGGTAATCATCTCGCCCCACGTGTCCGGTTTTTCACCCAACTACGATGAGCGGGCCAGCGATTTGTTGGCCGAGAATCTGCGGCGCTATTTGGCCGGTGAACCGTTGTTAAATCTGGTTGAGCGGGAGCGAGGCTATTGATCAAAGGCCTTGTTTTTGATTTGGGTAACACGTTACTCCGTTTTGGCGGAGAAGAGGAAGCTATCGCCCGGGTTGGGGCCGAGGCCATGGCGAGCTGGTACTTCACCAAGAAACATATCATGCTCGATCAGGCTGCTCTGGTCGAGGTTTTTTTGCGCCAGCGCGCCGCCGACCGACAGCATGCCGTTCAAACCCACGTGGAGGTGACGGCCCGGCAAAGTCTCAGTGAAGCCCTCCGGCAGATCGATGCGCCGCCGGCGACATTGTCCCTGGTCGAGCCAGCGATCAAAGTTTTTTTTGCCCCGGAAGAGGCGCTCTGGCAATGTTACCCTGATACGGTGGCGACCCTCAAGCAATTCTATCAATCCGGGTATCGGCTGGGGCTTTACTCCAATGCCACCGATGATCCCCTGATCCAACGGCTGGTCAATCAAAATGGACTGCGGCCCTGGTTGTCGCCCACGTTCAGTTCGGCCGGTTGGGGCTGGCGCAAGCCCAAAGCTGAGCCATTCGAGCTAATTGCCCGGCGCTGGGGGCTGCTGCCTGGAGAAATCGCAGTTGTGGGCGACACCCTGAATGCCGATATTTTGGGCGCTCAAAATGCCGGGATGCACAACATTCTGGTAACTATGGACGAAGCCCCTTCCAATGAGACCAATCGCCACATTCAGCCGGAAGCGGTCGCTGACAGTCTGGCGGCGCTGCCGGAGATTGTGACTGGTTTGACGTGAGGCGGGGAGTGTGAAGCGTAAAACGTAAAACGTAAAACGTAAAACGTGAAGCGTATCTCTTTGTCATTCGCTATTCACCATTCACCATTCGCAATTCGTTCTCTGCTCCACGAAATTACTGCATAGTGAGGTTACCTCATGACCAGCCGACGTTATGCCATTCAAAAAATCAACACCATGCCTCTGGCCAAATTTGGTTGTACCCTGGGCGGTCTGGCGATGCTGATTCCCGGCCTGCTCTGCGCGGTGGCTGCGGTGCAGGTTGTGAGCCTTCTGCGTATTTTGCTGGATCAATGGCAGGCGGCCCAGGTTGATTTGTTGGGGCTGGGTGTGCCGGTGGAATTCGATTTTATCACTTTGCTGGGACTGGAGACGGTGCAGACGGCCATCGCTCGGCTGGACGACCAGAGTTTGCTGCTGGCGCTGTTGATTATCCTGGTCAGCGTCATTGCTGGGGGGTTGGTGGTGGCCTTGATGGTCTTGCTGGTGGGCTGGGGTTACAATCTGCTCGCGGCTCTGACCGGCGGCTTGGAGCTGGAGTTGCGGGAGCAGAAGTAATGGTGAATTGAGAATTGAGAATTGAGAATTGAGAATTGAGAATTGAAAATATTGTTAATGTTCCACTGCCCCGGCGGTGATACCCCGGATGAACTGGCGCTGGAAAACGATGTAGAGCAGGATCATCGGCAGGGCTACAATTACGGCCCCGGCGGCGATTAGGGGGGTATTCGTGGTATAACGCCCCTGGAAGAAGGCCAACCCCAACGGTAGGGTCCGTAGCTGCTCGGTGGATATCAACACCAACGCCAGCAGAAAGTCATTCCAGGTCCAGACAAAGAATAATACGACCATCGTCAAAATAGCCGGCCGGGCGATGGGAAAGAGAACCCGCCACAGGGTGTCCCAACTATTGCAGCCATCCATCGTGGCCGCATCGACCAGGTCTTGCGGCACTTCGGCAAAGAAGGCCCGCATCCAAAACGTGCCAAAGGAAACGCTGAGACCAATCTGGGGCAGAATCAGCGCCCAGTAGGTATCAAGCAAGTCAATCGCCCGCATATTGTGATAAAGCGGGATAATGAGGGCTTCCTGAGGCACCATAAAGCCCACCAACAAGATGAAAAAAAGCAGCCGGCTGAACGGGAAACGCATCCGCCCAAACGCATAGCCCGTCATCACCGAGAGCAGCGTGGAGACAAACACGACCGGCGCGGCTACGATGACGCTATTGGTGAAGTATTGGGCAAAACGGGCCTGCGTCCAGGCCTGGACAAAGTTTGACCAACGCCACACCTCCGGCAAGCTAAACGCGCCTCGCCCCAATTCACTGTTATCTTTCAAGGCGGTCAGGAAGATGATGACGAAAGGGATGATGGTCAGCAGTAAAAATGGGGTGAGCAGTAGATAGGTTTGGATGGCTTGGCGGTGGCGCATGTAGCTGCCCTGACGGGCTGGCGCGGCAGGCGCCGAAAGTTGGGCCGGGGCGGGGGGGGAACCAGATTGTTCCACTTGACTCATCTCAACCCTCCTCGACCGTGTGCAGGCGGAGGGTGATGACCAGATAGGAAATGACCAGAATAATGATCGTCAAAATTACGGCGATGGCCGCGGCGTAGCCGGCCCGGTTGAGATCAAAGGCGTTGTTGTAAATGTGGAGGGCGACCACCATCGTTTCGTTGGCCGGTCCCCCGCGGGTCGTGACAAACACAAGGTCGAAGATGCGTAAGGCGGCGATCAAGGTCGTCACCAGGGCCACAGCTATCTCGCCGCGCAAACCGGGCAGGGTGATGTACCACAGTTGCTGGAGATCAGATGCGCCGTCGATTTTGGCCGCATCGTACAACACTTCTTCGATCCGTTGGACTCCGGCGATAAAGAGCACCAGGCAAAAGCCAAACTGGACCCACGTCCCGACCACCCCGACCGCCGGTAGAGCAAAATCAAAGTCGCCCAACCAGGGCCGGGCCCAACTTTCTAAACCAACAGCTCGTAGCAACTGGTTAAGCGGTCCAAAAACGGGATTGTAAATCCAGCGCCAGACCACCCCCACCACCACCATCGACATTACGTAGGGCAAAAACAGGCCGGCTCGAAAGAAAGTCAGACCGCGTACCTGCCGCCGGGTCAGCAGAGAGGTCAGGAAAAGAGCGATCACAATCGGAAAGAGGGTGTAAAAGAGGATAAACAGCAGGTTGTTGCGCAGCGAGATGCCGAACAAACTGTCTTGCCACAGACGGGCGTAGTTATCCAGGCCGGTAAAGGTGGGGGCGCTAAAACCGTCCCAATCGTAAAAGCTGTAGCGCAGGGTGGCGATGATTGGCCAGAGCACAAAGGCTCCATAGATCAGCAAGCCGGGCAGGATATAGAGATAGGCCGTCCAGGGCTTTTCGCCGGGTTTGTACCCTTTGGTTTTGACTTTTGGGACGTGAGGCATGAAATATTGGCTCCTGTGATGAGTTGGGGAGTTGGTGAGTTGGTTGGTTAGTTGGTTGGTTGGTTGATAGCTTATCCAACCATCGAACCAACCAACCATCCATCCATCCAACAATTTTTGTGGCCGGCTATCAACCACCCTTCTCAGCCAGGTAGGCCGAGTAATCTGCTTCGAGCTTTTGGATGAACTCCTCCGGAGTTATCCGGGAGGCGAGTAGCTCCTGCAAAGCGGCCGAGTAGGTGTCGAAGTAAGTGGGCGTGGCCCAATCCAGATAGTGACCGACCGCGTCCGCCCGGTTGACCGTGGCCCAGGCCGCGGCCACATCTTTGAAGAAGGCGCCTTTGTCCAGCTGGGCCGGGTCAAGGGGCGACACCGGCAGGAAACCGACCTCCACTTGCAACTCTTTGGCCCGGTCTGAGGCCAGCCAGTCGATATATTCGGCGGCCAAATCGGGATTGGCCGAGCCGTTGCGAATGGCAAAGGCCAGCGTCGTACCGCCAATCGCCATTTTCCAGCCGCCTTCAGTTTGCGGCGGCACCAGGAAGAAGCCGAAATTATCGGGATTGGGCAAAGCCTCCACCTCGCCGCTCAACCAACTGCCGGTGATCATCATGGCCGCCTCGCCGTTGGCAAAAAGCTGCCACGAGTCTTCATAGCCAACGCCGGCAAAACCGGGGGTGAAGTAGTCGTTGGCCGCCCACTCCTGGACCTTGGTCGCGGCTTCGAGGTTTTCCGGCGTATCAACGCTGACGTTGTTGCGGCCAAACACGAAATTGTCCACCCATTCGCGTGAACCTAACAGCGCATTCAGGATTTCGCCGTGAACGTGGAAGGCCGGCCAGCCCTCCAGGTTACCCAGGGCGAGGGGCGTCATGCCGGCCTCTTTGAGGGTGGCCAAAGCCGCCTCAAATTCGGCAAAGGTCTTGGGGACGGTGACCCCGGCCTGCTCGAGCATCGCTTTGTTGTAGTAGACGCCGACCAGTTCGGCATTGAGCGGCATGCCATAGAGATTCCCGGTGCCAAAGCTCTGGCCATCAGCGCTGAAGCTGTTGCGGGCGACCAGCCCTGGGCCCAACTTACTGAGCCAGCCATACTTTTGGGCGTAGGGCATCAGGTTGACCAACAGGTTGGCCTTGACCAACGCGCCCATGTCAGTGTGGCCCTGGTTGACCTGGGCGATATCCGGGCCGTCGGGACTACTCATACCCAATTGAACGGTGGCCATCATATCATCAAAGGATTTGGGCACCCGGTTGATTTTGACCCCCGGATGAGCCGCCTCGAATTCGGCGTTGAGCGTCTCCATCATCTGGCTTTCGACATCGCGGACGTTCACATCCCAGACAGTCAACACCGTCTCGCCCTCAGCCACCGGCGCCGCGGCGGCAGCTTTACCCAGCATGGCCTGGGCGTCGGCGGCGCTGGGCAGGCACAGCTTCCAGCCAATTTCGATGACATCGACATTGTCAATGGTGGCGTAACTGGCGTCGGCCGCGGCTTTGGCGTTGGTCGCCTCGGCAATGACCGGATAGGCCAGGGCGTCGCCGTAAAACTTGTCGGCAATCTTCGACAGCCAGTCATCCGCCTGCACCACCACGTCTGACTCGCAGACTACCTCCTCTTGGGCCAGCGCCGCCGTTGGAACCAGGCTCAAGAGCAGGGCCAGCAACAACAAAATAGATAGGCCATTGATACATTTTTTCATCGTTGAAAACCTCCATCTTTTCATAATTGATTTTGCCAGTCGGGTAAAGGTGGGCCATAACCCACCGCTTCAACTGAAAAACTGATTACAATTCATCGCCAACTTTGGTTGATATCACCTCCTTCAAAAATCGACCGCCGACGGCAGACCGCCGACCGTCGATAAGATTTTCATTAGCGACGCTATGTTTCACGAATTACGTTTTATGTGAGTTAGCCTGGATAATCGAACAACCGCGCCTCCAATTGCGCAGCCGTTGGCGTGGCCTTGGCCCCATAGGCCGTGGTTGACAGGCCGCCGCAAATATTACCGCAGCGCAGACAATCTTCCAGGTCATAGCCCCGCAAGTAGCCGTACAAAAAACCGGCGTTAAAACAGTCGCCGGCGCCGGTGGTATCGATGACGCTGACCGGCAAACCCGGCGCGTACACAATCTGCTTGCCCTGGCGGGCGACTGCGCCCTCGCGGCCCAGTTTGATCACCACCAGCGGGGTCAACTCGGCCAGTTGGGCCAGGGCCGCTTCTACCGTCGCTGCGCCGGTCAGGTCGAGCGCTTCCTGGGCGTTGGGGGCAAAGATATCGACCGCCCGCAACGCTTCGACCACCTCCGGTTCGTTCAGGTTGCTCCGGTGCGATTGGCACTCCATAAAATATAAAGCGCCAACTTCGCGGGCCGCGGCTACCAGTTCCAGGTGGGCCGGTCCTGTCTCCAGGCTGCCCCGCAAAATGCAGCGCGGCCGGTACTGCCTGATCAACGGTTGCAGCGGCGGCGCGTCGAATTCATCGGCGAAACTCACAAAGGCCCGTTCATCGGGAAAGGAGATCGAAACGGTGACATTGCGAATGGGAAAATCGTGAACTTTGAACAGGCGGTCGTCGATGCCTTCGCGGCGGGCCGCGGCCAGGACAAACTGGCTAAAGACATCGTTGCCAAAATTGCACGACCAGCCGACCCGCAATCCCAAGCGGCTCAAGGCGGTAACATAATAAAAATTAGCGCCCGGCGTCATCTCGAAGCCGCGACTGAAAAACTCGGCCCCTAACCGGGGCATCTCCGGCAGGCCGGTAAAAATCAAATCACAAAAGTAGCCGTCTTCCAGCAGCACATCATAAGCGGCTGCCCGGTCGCCGTCAGCCGGCCTCATCGCCATTCTCCGACATAGGCTCGATGGGCCGCCAGGTATTCGTCCACCAGCGCGCCGGCCAGCGAGTACGACAGCACCAGCGGGTGGCCCATCAGCGCCATTACCGCCGTGTTGCGGGAGCGAGTCAGGATGGCTTCAACGGCCAGCCGCTCGTACTGCTTGACTGTCCGCATCAGCAATTCTTGCGGTTCCGGTACTGCGCCGATGGACACCGGTCTCACGCCCTGCCGATCAACCGTGCAGCTCACTTCCACCACGTCTCCCGGCTGCATACAGTCAATGGCGCCCTGGTTGGGCACATTCAAACCGATCTGAGCCGGCTGGCCGGTTTCCATCGTCTCGATAATGTCCAGAGCCACCCCGGCGTAGCCTTCGCCCTCTGCGGCAGCATTCTGCTCATCGGCGCCGAAGTTGGCCCGGTCGGCCTCCTCCATCGTAGGCGCGTCGGGGCGGGCATAGTGCATGTAGGTGGCGCTGCGGCGGCGGTTAGCCGCGGCAAAGGCTTGCAGCGCCGCCTGCGGGTTTTGTTCCGGCTCGATGTGGCGTAGTTCCGCCAGTAACCGCCGGTTCAGTTCCAATACTTCCTCGCCGCGAGTTTTGCCGTCGGCCTGAATTTGCGCCACAGCCCGGTCGGAGTAATAGAAGTAGAAAAGATACTCGTTGAGCCACATCCCAAAGTGGCGGATGAGGGCTGAGTCAAACATACTCATGTTGGTTTGGGCGATGGCGTCGGGCTGGCTGAGGAAATCGGGCAGCACATCCCGGTCGCCCAGCCAGACTCGCCGGGTCCAGGAGAGATGGTTCAAACCAAACACCTCGGCCTGGAGCTGGCGGGGAGCAACCCCCAGCCAGTGAGCCAGGCTGTGCTGGGCGGCATTGGCCCCGTCGCAGATGCCAACCACCCGCTCAAAGCCGCGGTTATGGAGCGCCTGCGCTACCAGCCCGGCCGGGTTGGTGAAGTTGAACAGCCAGGCCTCCGGGCTGATTTGTCGCAGCAGTTCGGCGTACTTAAGAATGGCCGGAATGCTGCGCATGGCCATGGCCAGGCCGCCGGGACCGGTGGTCTCCTGCCCCAACACGCCGTGGCGCAGGGCGATCTTTTCGTCAAGAATCCGGCCCTCGTCGCCGCCAACGCGGATGGTGGTGACGACGTAACGCGCCCCCTCAAAAGCAGCCTGGGGGTCGGTGGTGGTGACGACGCGCACGGGTTGGCCGGCGGTTGCAACGATGTGGCGGCAGATGCTGCCCATAATGCGCAGCTTGTTTTCATCCACATCCAGCAGGCAGATGTCGTCAAGGCCGATCAGGTCGCTCCGGCGCAGGGTTGAAGCTACAAATAATGGCGCTCGTACCCCACCCCCGCCGACTACCGTAAGTTTCATCAGAAGCTCCTTAACTCAATCGTGCGGTTGACATTCCCCATCATAGGCTGCCCATATTCAGGGGGGAGCTGGCCTTGATTTACCTGGATGTATTGGCTCTCGCCACGCATAAAGGTCTGGCTCAACTCGATGGCCTGGCCGGTATCTAAAAAGGTGACCTGCTCTCTAAACAACAACGCCGCCGGCCGGGTGAGTTTCAGCAGCCTGGCCTGCTCGTCATCGGCCAGAACGGCCTTAATTCTTGATGTGCTGCTGGTCAATTTAAGACCGTAGTGGGTGCGCAAGGTAACGAACAATGAATTAGCCGCCAGGTCGTAATCCAGCAAGCCGGGACACAAAGCATGAGGTAAATAAACATCTGAAATCGATAGAGGTTCATTATCGACCAGGCGTAGCCGGGACAGATAGACCAGCGTTGCGCCAACTTCTACTATCAATGCCTGAGCCTGCCCCGTCGAAGCGCCGACAAAGCCCGAGGCTAACATTTTGGTGGTCGCCTTGACCCCCAGCTCGGCCATTTGTTCTTCAAAGCCTTTCAACGAGTTGCTGTCGATAAACGGGGTTTTTTCGGCCACGTATAGCCCTTTGCCGGGGATCGACTGAATAACGCCCTCGTTGACCAGTTCATTGATGGCCCGCCGAACGGTCATATGGCTCATCTGATATTGCTGGCAAAACTCGCGCTGGGAGGGAAGCTGGTCGCCGCGCTTAAATTCGCCCCGATTAATGGCCTCGATGATGGCTTCTTTCAATTGGGCAAAGAGGGGTAAAGCAGAATTCATGGATTGAATCCTGTTATGACAACTGATATATACCAGTATGTACTAGTATATATCAGCTTGTGGAACCTGTCAAGAGTTTTGAATTTGTTTGCCTGTAATGGCTCTTGGTGTAATATTGAGATCCAGAGAGGTGAGTGGTGCTCCAGACCAGGGTCACGATTATTGCCAAAGAAACCATTGCGCCGGCCTGGTGGCAACTGGCCATTGCTGCGCCAGAGCTGGCCCCGCGGTTACAACCCGGCCAATTCTTGCTCGTCCGTTGCGCCGACCCCTTCAGTTGCTATCTCCGCCGGCCCATTTTTCCGGCTCGACTCAATGATGAACAGCTCAGCCTGCTGATCCGGCCCGATCCTGACCCTGGCCTGGCCTGGTTGTCGGCCCGGCAGCCGGGTGAGGTATTGGATGTTATCGGACCCCTGGGGCAAAGTTTTCCAATGCCAGCGCATATTCGCCATCTGCTCCTGGTTGCCAATGGTCAGGCCATTTCGCCGCTGTTGGGCCAGATGAGCTTGGCGGTGCAGGCCGGTATATCCGTTACACTTGCGTTGGGGGGAAGTCGTGGGGGGACGCTTTTTCCGGTTGAGCGCCTGCCCGCCGTGGTCGAAGTGCAGTATGCCTCTCTGGATGGTTCGTTGGGGCGGCGGGGCCTGGTGAGCGACCTGCTGCCAGATTTGCTGCCCTGGGCCGACTGCGCCTGCGCGGTGGGTTCGACTGCGCTTTATCGGACGCTGAAAAGTCAGGTGGCGCAGTTCCGGCTGCCAGGTGAGCCTGATTTTCTGTATGGCCTGATTAGTGGCGGGTTGCTGCCGTGCGGGGTTGGCGCCTGCTTGGCCTGCACTGTGGAGACGCTCGCGGGTCCAAAATTGAGGTGCGTTGATGGGCCGGTGTTCGATTTGATGACTGTGGATCTGGACAAATGATCGAGTTAGCCCCAAACCACAAAATCGGTTTGTCGCTACGTAACCCCGTGCTGGTCGCCTCCGGCTGCGGCGGCTATGGCCATACCTACCGCGGGTTGATCGACCTGGCGATTTTTGGGGCCGTGGTGACCAACCCGATCACCCTGCGTCCCCGCCGCGGTTCGGCGCAGCCTCGCCTGGCGGAAACCAAAGCCGGCTTTGTTCTGAATACCGGCCAACAGAATCCGGGCCTCAGAAAAGTGATGCAGCAATACAGCCCAAGCTGGTCCCGGCTGGGTGTGCCCATTATCGCCCACCTGCCGGCCGATGAGCCAGATAATCTGCGCCGCACGGCCCACGTTTTGGCCGGCGTCGAGGCTGTGGCGGCCATTGAACTGGGCCTACCACCCGGCGCCGTTGTGGCCGAGGTGGAAGGTTGGATTAGGGCCGTAACTGAGGATTGTCAACTGCCGTTGTTGGTCAAGCTGCCGTTGACCGAGGCGGTTTACCTGGCTGAACCGGTGGCTGCGGCCGGGGCTGACGCGCTAGTTGTCGGCGGGTCGCCGCCAGGAGCGGCTATCTTACCGCCGGCCGGCGAGCTGGTGGAGGGGTTTTTGTATGGTCCGGCCTTGCACAGTTTGACCTTGCAGGCGGTATCGTTGGTCAAGGGGTTGGTGGATGTGCCTGTGGTGGCCGCCGGCGGCATTCACAGCCTGGCCGATATCGCGGCTTTATTACAGGTTGGCGCCACGGCGATGCAACTTGATAGTCTGCTGCTGGTTGACCCGCAAGCAGCTTATGAGTTGGCCGCGGCTCTTGTTGAGCCAAAGTCCTGATCAAAAAGAACCCGGGCCAGATTCGATTCAAGAAACACGCTCTTAGCTGCCCTCATTATAGCCAGGGTAACAATCCCCGGAATGCTATTTGTCGGTCAAGCTGGCTTTCAGTATAATTGCTTTCTTGCCCAAACTTGGAGGAGAAGAATGAAATATGCTGAGTTGCTGGCGGGGCAGGTGGCTATCGTCACCGGCGCCGGCCGCGGCATTGGTCGAGCCTGCGCCTTGATCCTGGCCCAGGCTGGCGCAGCCGTGGTCCTGATTGCCCGTTCTAATGATGAAATCACCGGTGTAGCCGACGAAATCAAACGGGAGGGTGGTCGAGCCTTGGCCATTGCTACCGATATCAGCGACCCGGCCCAGATTGACCATTTACTGGTGTTGACTTTGCGGGCCTTTAATCGGGTTGATATTCTGGTCAACAACGCCGCCTTGATCGAACCCATCGGCAAAGTTTGGGAAACAGCGCCGGCAGCCTGGCAGAAATTGATTGAGGTAAACTTAATTGGACCTTACCTGGCCAGCCGGGCGGTCCTGCCGCACCTCCTGGAACGGGGCTGCGGCCGGATTATTAACATTTCCTCGGGTTTGGCCGGCTTTAATGTGCACGGGACCAGCGCCTACAGCGCCAGCAAGGCGGCGTTAGAGCGCTTCAGCGGCATCCTGGCGGCTGAAGTGGCTGGCCGGGGCGTGGTGGTGGCGGTGCTGAGGCCAGGCGTGGTCGACACCTCGATGCAGACCCAACTGCGGCAAACACCGGCCCACCGGTTGCCGCAAGTGGGCAATTGGCAGGCGCTCTACGAACAGGGGCAACTGCGGTCACCGCTGTAACCGGCGGCCGCAGTTTTGTGGCTGGCCAGCCACTTTGCCCAGGCTGCAAACGGGCAAATTTTCAGCCTCGATGACGATGATTTTCGGCAGCGGCTTGTTTTGGATTTAGGATTACCGCCGCTTTCTCCCAAAGAGCGCCCTCTGGTTTCCTCCGGGTAATCCCCTAACGGTTCATTCATCATTCGCCTATTCGCTCATTCATTGATACAATAGCGCATCAATCTAGAGATCAGGAGTACCCCAACTATGGCTTTCGACAAAATCATCGTGCCCCAGGATGGGCAAAAAATTAAGGTGACCGGCAACAAACTGAATGTGCCGGACCAGCCGATCCTGGCCTATATTGAAGGTGACGGTATTGGGCCGGACATCACCCGGGCCTGTCTACGCATCTGGGATGCGGCGGTTCAGGCCGCCTATGGCGGGCAACGCAAGGTAGCCTGGATGGAGATTTTTGCCGGTGAAAAGGCTGCGACCATTTACAATGGCGACTATTTGCCCGACGAAACCTTTGCGGCCCTGCGTGAATTCATTGTCGGCATCAAAGGCCCGCTGACGACTCCGGTGGGGGGTGGTTTTCGCAGCCTGAATGTGACCCTGCGCCAGGTTCTCGACCTGTACGCCTGTGTGCGCCCGGTGCGCTGGTACGAAGGCATCCCCAGCCCGGTCAAGCAGCCCGAAAAAGTCAATATGGTCATCTTCCGGGAAAATACCGAGGATGTGTACGCCGGCATCGAATATGAAGCCGGCACCCCCGAAAATGAGAAGCTGGCCAAATTCCTGCGCGAAGAAATGGGCGCCGAGTTTTTTGAAGGCGCCGGCCTGGGCATCAAACCGATGAGTGCTTTCGGAACCAAACGGCTGGTGCGTAAGGCGATTCAATATGCCCTTGATTATGGCTTCGACTCGGTCACCCTGGTACACAAGGGTAATATTCAGAAATTCACCGAGGGCGCCTTTCGCAAATGGGGCTATGAACTGGCCAAAGAGGAGTTTGCCGGCGTAACCCTGACCGAAGATGAATTGTGGAACGAGTATGGCGGTAAGCAGCCCGAGGGCAAAGTGGTCATTAAAGATCGGATTGCCGATATCATCTTTCAGCACGTGTTATTGCGACCCGAAGAGTTTGCTGTGCTGGCCGCGCCTAATCTCAACGGCGACTATTTGAGCGACGCTCTGGCAGCTCAGGTCGGCGGGTTGGGGATTGCGCCGGGCGCCAACATCGCTGATTTTGTGGCCCTGTTTGAGGCCACCCACGGCACTGCGCCCAAATACGCCAACCAGGATAAGGTCAATCCTGGCAGCCTGCTGTTCTCCGGGGTGATGATGCTCGAATACATTGGTTGGCGGGAAGCCGCGCAGCTCATTCGCCGGGCCTTTGAAAAAACGGTGACTCAAAAGATTGTCACCTATGACTTTGCCCGCCAGATGGAGGGGGCCACCGAGGTCAAAACCAGCGAGTTTGCCAGCGCCATAATTCAGAATCTGTAGCTTGTGGCCGAAAATTGAAAAAGGAGCGCCACCCACAGTTGGGTCAGGCGCTCCTTTTTGTTAGCGTGAACACAAGGAAAATTCTGTAACCGGACTGTAATCACCAAATGTTAAGAATTATGATATGATAGTGGTATCATCAAATTAGCGGTGGCTAGCCGTTGGTTTCCGGTTGGAGTGTGGTGGTCAGTTAGTCAAGTTAGAACAGCCAGGTTGTGATACATTAGATTACGGTTTCAGGAGACTAATCATGATAAATGTTGAGTCAAACCTAACTGAGCCAACCGATCATATTATGGCCAACACCTGGCGTTTAATTTTTGAACGAAATTCGCGCCGATCCTCCAAAATCTCCGCCTCATGCAAAACCGACTTTTCCCTGTTGGAACAACTCTTGCCCGAATACCGCCTGATTGGCCGCTGCTTGGCCCAAGAAAAAGATCAGCGGCTTAATTGAAACCAGCCATCAAGGCTCACTCTTTTCAGGTAGAGGGGGGGGGGTGCTTCGCTTGGCGGCGGCGTTTCTGCTGGCCGCTGATGACAGCTTCGATTCGCTGTTGTTCCTCCTCTTGGGCGGCATAGAATCCGGCCGCCAGGTCGGTCTGGCGCTGGCGCAAGGCCATCGAGGCTACCGCCCGCAGATCATGCAGACTCACTTCCAGGCGCTCGTCGGCAGCAGCATAGGCTCGTCCAGCTTCAAACAGGGTCAACTCGGCCCGGTGGCTGTCGATCCGTAAGGCCTCAATCCAGCGTAAACCTTCCTCCAAAACACCCGGCCCGAAGGTAACTTTGGGCAGTCGCTTACGAGCTTCCGCTATCTCCGCCGCGGCTATTTCGCTCTCGGCCATCCAGTCTTGCACAAATTTATAAGGCTTGGTTCGGTAAGCAACGGCCCGGCGATAGATTTCCAGCCGTTCAGCCTGGTCGGTCGCGCCCCGCACCAGCACCCGTAAGCCAAAGCGATCCTGGATCTGCGGGCGTAGCTGGCCCTCTTCGGGATTCATCGAGCCGACGAGCGTTATCCGGGCGCGATAGGTGGCGGCCACCGGACCGCGCCGAACAGTGTACTGTCCCTGGGCAGCCGCATCCAGAATGGCATCAATGATGGTTTGGTTTAACAGGTTTACTTCATCAATATACAGCAAATTCTGGTCAGCCTGGGAGAGAATCCCCCGCTCCAGGACTACCCGTTGCTGTTCCAGAGCTACCCGTTCATTAATCCCACCGACCACATCCTCCAAACGGGTGTTCAGGGGCAGTTCAACCAGCCGCATGACGTCGGGTTGGGTAATGGGATCGCCCATACCCAGCTTCTGGGCGCAATCCTTACAAACGCCATCCAGACCAACATTATAAAGGTCTTCAGGTTCGCAGCCATACTCGCAGGTGCTGCGCTCAACCTCGGGCATTAGATCTAGCAGGCCGCGTACGGCCGTAGTTTTGGCTGTACCGCGCGCCCCAACTAAGAGTACGCCGCCTACCTCGCGATTGATCAGCGCCAGAATAAGCGCCAGTTTCATCTCCGCCTGACCCACAATCGCCAAAAAGGGGTAACGAAGCTCACTGGCCAGACCTCGATCATAACGATGTTTGGCCGCAGCCTGCACAACCGTCGCTGCCAGGCTGCTGGAATAAAGAATATCTAATAGTTGGGATGTGCGTTTTGCCATGATAACGGTTGCAGGTAGCAAGTGGCAGGTTGCAGGTTACAAGTAAGAAGAATAGTTGGGCCTGTGTGAGTGGAACCTGAGAAGTTCAAACTTTGTTTTGCTCTTTGGGTGAAAATATGCCACCACGGACGCGAAAATTTCGAGATGCTTTGTGTCCTTTGCGTCCTTTGTGGTTCAATCATTCCTTTTTAGCCAGAGATAGCTCGTCCGGGTTAGGCGTTGCTGCCAGAAACTATTATGCGGGTTGGGGTGGGATTTTGAGAACCTGGCCCGGGTGAACCCGGCTGGGATCAGTCAGGGCCTCGCGGTTGGCTTCAAAAATGACCCGCCACAAATGAGCTTGACCGTACATTTGCCGGGCAATGAGCGATAGGGTGTCGCCGGGTTGAACGGTGTAACTCCGCCAACTTGGCTCGGGTGGGGGTTCAGGCGCAGGTTCCGGCGTCGGTGAAAGGACCAAAAAACGGCGACCTGTTTCGACCAGGTTATCCAACGTAACCTGGGCTTCATCAGGCAGTCCGGGGATGCGCTGAACCAATCGGGCGCCGCCCTGGCGCAGTTGGGACAGTTG
>CAYZHI010000022.1:0-18194 GCA_964477335.1 uncultured Caldilineaceae bacterium
AATCATGCCGGCGCTGAGGAAGATAGCCATACTGGTGCGGTGGGCGGCCAGGTCGCGGAGGCGTTCCGTATCAGGCACAGGGGTACGGCCGGCCAGCCGGGTCAAGATGACGGTTTGGGTATCGCCGGGAACGGTAAACTCGATGCCCAGGGCGGCGGCGGCGGCAAAGGCGGAGCTAACGCCCGGAACCACCGTGTAAGAGATGCCGAGCTTATCCAGTTCGCGCATCTGCTCCAGGATAGCGCCATAAATGGACGGGTCGCCGGTGTGCAGCCGGGCCACCCGGTGGCCTTTGCTAACGGCGACCTGCATCACCTCGATTTGCTCAGATAGGGTCATCCCGGCGCTGTTGTGGCTGATGGCCTCGGGCCGGGCGTGAGCCAGTATGGCCGGGTTGACCAGCGAGCCGGCGTAGATGATCACCTCGGCCGCGGCAATCAGTTGTTGGGCTTTGAGGGTGATCAGGTCCGGGTCGCCCGGCCCGGCGCCGATAAAATAAACGTGGCCAGTAGCCGGCAGTACATTTTGGGATGGCTGGGCAATAGACATATTTTGTGAGAAGTGAGATTGGGAGATTGGGAGATTGGAGATTCTTCAATAACTCATCTCTTAATCTCCTGATCTCCCATCTACTCTTTAACAAATTTGATCGAGGCGTCAACCGGTAAATTGAGACCGGCGGCAACTTCGATGGCCTTGATGATGCCGACCGGCACCGGGCAGGCGGTGTGGTAACAGTGCTCGACGCCCAACTCCAGGGTTTTAGGCCCCTGACCTCTAAAGGATATCTCCTGAAAGGGATCAACCTCGGTCAATTCTGCGGCCAGGGCGCGAATAGCTTCACACTCGCTTTCGATCAGGATGGTACATTTCATCCTGCCATCCATCTTTGTTTCGACGGTTGTGTTCAACCCGCACGCGCCGGAGTTGATTTCTACTTTGGCCATATATTCCTCCTCGAAAGATTGATTGGCATTGGTATCAATTAGATGCCGTAACTGCTGATCGTGTTGCAAAACCGATCAGCACCCCCCAATTAATGATAGTGGTGTTGTTCGTGGTCGTGGTGATGATGGTCGTGCTCATGATCGTGATGATGATGGTCATGCTCATCATCACCGTCGTGGTGGTGATGGTGAGCATGGCTGTGGGCCGAGCCGCCATGCAGATGGTGGCTGTCTTGAGGCTGGCCGACCTGATGTTCGTAACCGGCCATCGAAAAACGATATTTGCACAGGTCGCAGGTCATGGCAGCAGTACCGTCGCCGGCTTCTTGCAGCCGTTGGGCTACCACCTCCACCAGCAAGGGGTGCAGCCCCAGATAGCCGGCCTGCAAGACCCGCAAGCCCAGGGATTCACCGGCTTGTTCAGAAACTTGCCGCAGGTCGGCGTCAACCCGGCCGGTAAACAAAACAAACGGAACAATCACCACTTGTTTTGCTCCCAATAGATGACAGCGCCGCACTCCTGCATCGACGTTTGGCCGGGCCACGGCCTGATAAGCATACTCGACCGTGTGGTAGTCTCGTTTTTCATAGAGCAGCCGGCTCAATTTAGCCACGTCGCTGTTGCTGTCGGGGTCGCTGCTGCCGCGGGCAACTACCAAAACGGCTGTTTGTTCAGGCGGGAGCGCCTCTGACTCGGCCGCCAGACATTCACGAATGCGCAGATCGAGCAACTCCACCAGGTTGGCGTGAACGCCCAAATGGGTCCCATAGCGGAAGGCAACCTCGGGAAATTGCTGCCTGGCCCATTGAACGGCATAAGCCACGTCATTTTTTTGATGGCTGGCCCCGCCCAAAAAGAGCGGCAGCACCAGCACGGTCCCTCCCTGGCCAACCTGCTGGGCGGCCCCGGTCAGTCCGGTAGCCAGATCAGGATCGGCCAACTCCAAAAAACAATGCCCCACCGGCTGTTTTAAGTAAGCCGACAGGGCATAGGTCAATTCAAGGAACTGATCGATGGCGGTGGGAACCCGGCTGCCGTGGCCAACAAGTAAAATAGACTGCTGTGACATCGTCAACCTCACCTCAAAAAATAATCCCCTCGTTGGTAAGTTACCTGGGGGATTGGCGTTCCAGAAACAATGAACAATGAACAATTAATAATTGTTAATTATTCATTGTTAATTGGTGGTCCATTATAATCATCTTCGCTAGAAACGCAAGCGGTCATTTTGGAACTAATTGGCCGGATCGACGGCGCCCGGTGAGCCATAGAGACCGGTGCTGGCGCGCCAGTTGGCGGGGTTATTGGGATCACCAGCCGGATTGACCAACGTCAGCGAGTCGCCGCGGCCATCGGCGGTGATGGGCCAGCCGTTGGCATCGGCATAAACTATATCCAGCAGTATCTGGCCGGCGGCATCGCGCAAGATTATTTGCTCACCCTTGTTTGAGAAGTGGCCATCGTACACGCCATCGATCTTGACCGCCGGATACCGTTCAGCAAATCCATTCGGGTTGCTGACCAATACGATGAATTCGCCGGGTAGCAGCGGGGGAGTGCCAGCCGGGAAGGTAAAGCGCACCCCTTGATCCATAAAGAAGCCGCCCAAATCCAGTTCGCTTTGGCCCATATTCTGAAACTCGATGAATTCGTAATCATCCCCACCCAAAGGGTTGTACATAATTTCGGTGATCCGGAGTTTGCTGTCTTGCTCAACCACGCTGAAGACAGCCTGTTGCAGGGCGCTCCAGACGCCATTGTTCCAAACCCGGGCTTTAATATGGCTAGTGCTATTCAGGACCACCGGCTGGTCATAGGTTCTGGCGATGGGGATAACCTCCCCGGTGACCGGTAACCGCGGATCGGTGCCGTCGGTGGTATAGTAGATGACGCAGGTTGAGCACCTACTATCAGCCAGAGACATCGCCAACCTAAAGCCCGCCTCGACCAGCCCGCCGTTTTGACTGAACCGGGGCGGGTCAAAGGCAGGATAGTAACCGGCCTCACGGGCCTGGGCAATAAGCCTGGCGGCATTGCCGGCCATCTGAGCCAACACCTCAGCCGAAAAGGCAAGTTCATCTGCCGCCTGTCCGGAGGCCAAGTTATCAATCGCGCCGGCGTGGGCCAAATCAGCCATGATCGCCGGCTCAATGGCCTGGTTAAGCTCCTGCCAGCGGGCCTGGGCGTTTGCATCGGTGAGCGGGCCGTTGTTGGCCAACTGCTGGTAGAGGCGATCGGCAAAGGTCGTTTTGAAATCGGCCGACGAGGCCAGCAATGTCTCGAGCAGCGACCGGTGAATATTGGCCGGTTGATTGCCTACTTGCTGGCTGCTGGTAGTTTGGGCCGCAGTTAACTCTTCGCCCAACAACAATTTGCCGCGCCCCGGTAGATCTTCCAACCGGGCTGCAGCGTACCAATTGCTCTGCGGCCAGCCCATCGTTTCGGCATACCAATCCAGCAGCATGTAGTCGCTTAGTTGGCTGGGGTCAAGGTATGAGGCCGCGGCCTTATAGGTGGCCGCCAATAACTCGGGCTGGGTCAACTCAACATCAACCATAGGGGCCAGGGCCAAAGTAGTGTAAAGATAGTTCAACTCGGTGGCCTGGGGGCCCAGGTTATTATTCAGCGGTCCGGCCTGGTCGGCCACAAACCAATCGTCTTGCTCACCGCCCAGGTATGAAGCCATAAAATCGGCATTGGGTTTTTCAATCAGGTTATACAGACCCAAATAGTTGCCATTCAAATAAAGATTGACAAAGAGACCGTGACTACCAAACCCAGACATCGCAATTTGCGACGCCCGCAGCCATTGATTGCGCGTGTACGAGCCGTTTTCAACCGGCCCACTCTGGCCAATCGCCTGCAGAACCAGCGTGTCAAAAGACTCGACTGGCGAGTCAGGAAAAAGGGGATACTCAAAGTTGGTCGAACCGTATTCACCCCGGAAGAAGAGGCGGAAAGATTGCTTGGCGGTCGAAACCTCGGCTGCGCCAAAGGGTCTGATGCCCGCATTTACCTGGATACCGGGGCTGCTGCCGTCGGGATAGATCAGTTCAACCGAGATGGGCTGCTCTGACTCCCACCCACTTTTGGCGGGTTGGCTATAGAAACTGGCCTGGCTTTGGGCATCGGTCACCAGCGAGACGCTTGGAATTGACAGCAACCCTTCACTGAGCGCGTTTTCAGCAGCCGTAAGATCAGCAGCTTTGGCTGTCTGGACTATGGCCGTCCCGAAAGACTGTTGTAAATTGGCAGCCAGGGAGGTGGTATCCGGAAATTGATCCAGAATATCGGGCAGAAAGAGGTAGCTCTGCGTGGTCGCCGGGGCCGGGATAAAGCCAGGCTTGAAAGCGGCGGCTCGCAGCAAGGTAGTATCCTGAATCGAAATTGGCTCAGTATAGGTTGTCACATTGCTTTCGGTGGGTTCGCTGCCGTCGGTGGTGTAGCGTATGGTCGCGTCGACCGTATCCGTGGCCAATTCAACAGTAAAGGGAGCTTCGTAAAATCCCCGCTCGACGCTGAAGCGCACCGGCGCCACCGCGCCGGTCTGCACCAGCGACTCATCATTGGGTTGGCCGGGCGAAGGCACGGGCAGGAAACCAAAGTTCAGTTCCGCGCCGTAGCGCCCATACGACACATCTCTGAACTGTTCCGGGTAGTGGGGAGAGATTGTGTCCATAAAGCGGCCTTCAAGGATATTGTGCAAGGCCAAAAATTCGCCGGATTTATTGAGATTAAAGTTGGTGTGCAACGCCGCGCCGGCTTCAGGTGAAGCCCGGTCTTTGCTGGAGGCGAACACAATCAGGTATTGTTGGCTGCCCAGGGTCATCTGAGGGAAGGGCCATTTTTGGGGTTGGTTAGGGTCATCAGTTAAGGCCCAACCGCTCAAATTAACCGGGGCGTTACTCTGGTTATATATTTCTATCCAATCCGAATAATCCCCATCTTCATCAGCCAGGATAGTGCTGTTGGCTGCCATCAGCTCGTTAATGATCAGATCGCTGGATTTTATCTGGGCCGAGGTAGCATTAATGTGCCCCCCGCTGAGCAATAAACATGACCACAGCACCACCCAAAAGAATCTCTTTTGAAAATATTTCTGCTTAAACATTATTAGCCTACGGCATTCTGCCGGTCTAACCACGGCCAGCCTGACCGACCCCCGTCAAGAGCCGTCCGCAAAGGCATAGGGATGCCTTTGCTACGGTCAAAAATTGGATCTACTGAGTCAGGTTTATTTACATTCGGTGAAGGTCTGGTATCTCAACTCATCCAGGTGGTGCAGGATGACCTCTTCCCGCACGTCGACGAATTGGAGCATCTTGGCGACGTTCTGATCAAATATCTGCAAACCCGGCAAGTCCGGCGCCCAACGTTGGGCTTCCAGCTCGATGAAGGGCCGGACAATTTCGGCCTGCGTCATGATTTCCGCCTTAACCCGCTCTTTGGACAGTTGGCCGACTTCGGTGGGTGGTTTGCCGTATTTGTTCTCCACGCCCAGGTACTCACGGGCGCGGTCTACAAACTCATGCTTCAGACCACAGTAACCGATGAAGGGTTTTTCCAGAATACGGGTGATACTGTCGTGCGGGCTGTAGACTTTCACAAGTGTATTGAGATCCATGCGGCCGTCTTCACCGCTGCCAAAACTGTCTTCGGTATCCCAAACCATCATGCGCCACTGAATCTCCGGCGGCAACCCCCGTTCATCCCAGCGTCGATAGACCACCCAGTTGGCGCTGGGCCAGTCGGTGTTTTGCACGTAGGCCTCGAGGAACAAATAGGAAAAGACATTTTCCAGGTTAACGCGCCATTTCAATTCGCCGATGTTTTCGGGAATGGTGAAATCGGCGCTGCCAATCCAATTTTGATTCTCTAACCAACTGCTGTAACCGCCGTCTCTAACCTCTTCCCGGTTATACCACACGCCTTCTTCCCAGCCGCTTTCCTTCACAATCACATCCCACTCGGCATCTTTTTCCGAATACGACCGCAGCATTTGGAGGTCGATGCGCTCGGTCAGGTTGTAGAGACCCCAAAACTGGCCGTTCAGATAGAGGAGCACCCAGCTACCGTGAGCAATCGGCTGGCCCATATTCCGGTGCAGATTTCGCACCACCTGGTCGCCAATGTATTTGGCTTCAAGGTGACGGTCGGCCCGTTCCGGAATGCCGCGATGCAGAAATGTATCTTGAAAGCCGGCCCGCAGGATCAGCTTGTCAAACTTGGTGACCGGGCTATCTGCAAACAAAGGGTATTCCAGGTTGCCGGGACCGCCGTATTTTTGGCTGAAGTAGATGCGGAATGATTTTTTGGGGCTGTATAGCCGCGAAAAATTGCCGTGAATTCTGATACCGGCCGGAACGCTAAACTGAACCTGGCCGCCAGGAGCAAAGTATTCCATGTTGATCGGTCGCTCCCAGGCGTCGCCCCGCTCTTTGGCGTAAGTCTGGATTGAGTCCAGGTCGGCCCATTCAGCCGAGATAGAGATGACCGGGATGGTTTGATCGTAGTTGGCAATAATATAGGATTGAGTATACATGCCGCCGAGGGGGGTCCCGTCAGCTTGAAAAACCTGGGCCCTGATAACCGTGGACTCGTTGATAGGGATAGGTCCCAGATAGGGCGTGCTGGTGACGCTGGGCACCGAGCCGTTGGTGGTATAGTGGATTGTCCCGCCCACCTGGCTGCGCATGGTCAGGACGAGCGGCTGATGCGTGACCATAGCCGGCTGGGAGAAGACAATCGTCTCGAGTTGAGCCTCGCCGCGGGCCAGAGCCGGGCTGACGCCTACCCCCAACAATGGCCCAAGTCCACTGCTGGTCACGATGGCGGCCAAAATAAAGCCAACACAAATTTTCCAAATTCCATTCTGATTATTCATTTGTCTACCCTCTCTTTGCAGCATATCAGACATAGACGCTTTAGACGATCTCCTTCTTACCTTGCCCCCCACAATCATACCCCCGACGCGTAATCTTGTCATCAGCCAAAAGATGTAGTTACTGTCGGTCTGAAGGAGTAACGGGCTTCTTCTGCATGATATTACGTAAATTATGGACAGAAGTTTTAAATACTATCTGCAAAACTGGTACAGATTTGGTCAGCTCGACGCCAGCTACTTGGGCATCGCGGCCAGGGCATTGTAGGCCGGCATATTGACAATGCCGAAGGCAGCCAACTCGGTGCCGGGCGCAGTGACGCCGTAATCCAGGTTCCACAGGAACATCGGCCCGACCCACCCCCAGTTTTTGCCCTGCTGGTACGCCTCCACAATCCACTGGGCCTGCTCCTCCGGGGTATTGTCCTGGGCGTATTCGTAACCGGGCCGGGGCGTAATCGAAACGGCCCACCCAAATTCAGTTGGAATAATAGCTTTGTTGCCATCGCCGTTGAGCGCCATCACTTCCCGGTAACCTTCCATTGTTCCGCGAAAGCACCAGCTATGGTGGCGATTGTCGAACGGGCCGCGGAAGTTAATCGCGGTCGGGTCTTGCACGCTGCGCCAGTCGCCGCTGGCCGGGCAGTTGTAACCGCTGGGATGCGCGCCCAAGGCGTCGAAGAAACCTTTGACCCCATGGGCGTACATCTGATTCAGGTAATCGATGTCGTCCACCGCAGCCTCGCCCACATTCCCGGCGGGGGTCAACGCTCCGCTGACCACAATCATCTCTGGATTGACCGCCTTGATGGTCTGGTAAGACATCTGCAACAACTGCACGTAGTTGGCCGCGTTGATCCGGCCCATGCCCCCGGCCTCGTACCAGAGATTCTGCTCATTCCAAATCTCAATAGCCTGCACTTTGCCGCGATACCGGTCGGCCACAATGGCCACAAACTGGGCATACAGGCCGGGGTCTTGCGGCGGGCCTTCCACACTTTTGTCATCGTCGGGAGGCCTGGCCCAATCCGGCGCTTTGGGGATACTGAGCAAGATTTTGATGCCATTGGCGCTGTAGGCGTTAATAATCTCGTCCCACATGCCCCAGGAATAATCGCCCGGACCGCCGGACTCAACATCTTTCCAGGCCATCTGGAATTTGACCCAATCAAAGCCCAATGCCCTGATGTGGCCGATATTGGCCGCGATATTGCCGCGCGGATCGGCCTGGATGCCGTAACCAAAAGGTACGTTTACCGGCGCCACTGCGGGCGGGGGCGGCGCCGCCGGCTTGGGTTGGGCCGGAGCGGCGGCCGCGGCGCTCTGGGCCGGTTTAGGCAGGGGCGTTGGCGCCGGCGTCGGTGTGGGCGAAGGTGTCGGCGTGGCCACAAAAACGACCACGCTGCCGCCAGGCACCACCGCGCCGTCGGGATTGGAAGCAATGCTGGCCGCCACCTCAAATACCCCGCCGGCCGCTGGGGCCGTCCAGGTATAATTGGGATTACTCAAATCAACCGACCTCTCGGCTACCAACCGGCCATCCTCATTCTGCACCTGCCAGGCCACTGCGTAGCGACTTTTCAGCTTCGGCGCGTTCTGCTCCAGACTGTTACGCACCGCCTGCCACATCTGGCTCTCGCCAACGATTGGCTCCTGGATCGTCGCGCCGCGCCAGTGATATTGGTCTACCAGGGCCAGCGCTTCAGTCACGCTGGCAAAATTTTTGAGGTAGATGGTGTGGTGACGATTTTCGTCATCCAGATAGGCAAACCAATAGGCCCCGCTGGTTTCATCGAATTTGACGCCGGTAGAGGTGGGCAATCCGGCCAGGGTGAAATCCAACCGCTGGCCAGGGTTGACCATAGCCGGGCTGTTGACGGCAGCAACCCGCCCCAACAAGGCCAGCGCCTGCGCCTCACGCAATGGCCGGGCCTGACCATCAACGATCTCAACGCTGCCGGTGGGCAGAACCAACTGTAATTTGCGGCGCTCGATCTGGCTACTGGCCCAATTGAACAATGCGGCCATCTGGCCGCCGGAAGCGTAAGCGGCCGGCGCAGCCAGCGCCGGCACTTTGACCACATCCGCCAGCGCGCCAATGACCGGCCAATCATACGCCCCGCTATCCCAGGCTCCGGTCGAGAGCTGCTGCGGCAATTCGACTCGCACCGAGAGCTGCTTGCCGGCCGGCCAGAGCCGACGTAATTCGGTTAGAAAGGCGGTGTAATCCTGGCGCAATTCAGGGTTGATGGCCCGGTAATCCAGATCGACCCCGGCGTAATCCTGCTCCTGGGCCAGGGCAACCAGGGCCGCAATATGGCGGTTGCGGCGTTCCGGCTGGAGCAGGAGGTCATCGAGGGGAATAATGGCGCCATAGTCCGTCCAGTTGCGAATAGTCGGGATGATAGCCTGCTCCTCAACTGCGGCGGGAACCGGCTCCAGTTGGCCAACCAGGTGGCCCTGCCGGTGAACCATCAGTCCGAGTGGGTGTAATTCCGTTAGCAGCGCCAGCACCTCAGCAGGTAAATCCGCCGCGGCGGTATAGGCTACCGATAGTTCCGGCTGATCCGGCTGGCTCGCCAGCACGGCCACACCGGCCGGCAGGAAATTCGTTTCGGCTTCGATCACATTTTTAGATGGGATCCGGCGCTGCGGCAGCCAGAGCCAGCTCCGGTTGTGCCAAAAGAACAAATCAACCGTGTGCAGGTTCTCAATCTCCGCCGATACAGGGATGGTCAATTTGACCGCGCAAGGCATAACGTTGGGGAACGGCTCAAGCTGGTAGTAGGGACCGGCCAGGGCCAAATCAGGCGGCAGATTTTTGGCTGCGGCTGCCAGTTCTGCCTTACCCGTCCCGGCCAAAAACGAATCAGGCGAGATAGTCGTCAGTTCCACCTGAACAGGATTATCCAGGCCGCAAGGCAAGAGAGTGACCTGGGCGCCATCACTGGCTTGCACTGAGCTGCCGGGGATCAGCCGGTCAAGCAGGGCAATGGGCGACAACAATAGAACAATGATAGTAATCACAGTAATTAATAAAACGAACCACGTTAACCTGCTACTCAATTGGCTTGGCTTGACTCGCTCCGCCGGATCAGACGGTAGTGGTGATGGTTGGGCCATGTTGTATACCTTTATCCTGTCGGTGAGTTATTTAAAAGAGTTGCACTCCCCTTCCAAAACGATCGACTTGGCTGGGTGTCCAGGGCAAGTAATATTTTGAAGGTTGGTTGCTGGGATAATGGGAGAGCACAAAATGGGCAAGTCAAAAAGAAATGCGCTTGTTAATATAATGAACGCGGCGAAAATTTCAAGTATTGTTTATGAAAATTGCAACTACTCAGTGGTTGAAACCGCTCCTACAGGGCTAAAGCCGGTCGTCCACCGGCGTGGACGGCTCACTAATGTCCGCGTAGGCGGACATCATGGCTGAAAGCCCTGCAAAAGCGACTTGAGTCGCGCTGGCTGAGTAGTTACCCCTTGACATGTTCAGTATAACAGACTACGCCGAGTCACTCATCCACCAAAAGGATTATTTTTCAACTATACTTATGTTTTGACACCACCCGCCTGACATGCTATATTCGCCTCAACTTAGCAGGTGTGTATGAACAGCCAAGAGTTACTTCAAGAAACTCGCCGGCAAGCCCGGGCGATACTGCACAAATGTGTTACGCCGCACGGCTTTCGGGCCTCTGGACTGCCGGTGGGCTATCCCCAAATCTGGGCCAGAGACAGTATGATTACTTTTTTGGGCGCGGCCTGCACGGGCGAGCCGGAGTTGTTGGCTGCCGGGCGGGCCTCGTTGGAAACGATGAGCGCCTACCAGTCACGCCGCGGTCTGATTCAGCTCAACATCAACCCCGACACCGGCTACATCAGCACCGAAAATGCCGGGGCCGTAGACGCCAACCTCTGGTATATCCTGGGCCATTATCTCCATTACCATCTAACCGGCGATGCAGCTTTCCTGCAACACCACTGGCCCAATATCAACCAGGCCCTCATCTGGCTGGAATACCAGGATATGAACGAGTGCGGCCTGCTGGAAATCCCCGAGGCCGGCAACTGGATGGACCTGCTGTCGGTGCGCTACAATGTCCTCTACGATAATGTCCTCTATTACGCCACCGTGTTGGCCTGCCAGGAGTTGGCCCACCATCTGCCGCCGGGCACCCCGTGCCATCAACCCACCGTTGCCGCCGCCGGCGTCCACGAACGAATCAACCTGCTGATGTGGATCGACCGCTGTTGGGTGGCCGAACATTTTGCCGAGCACCTGGACAAGCTGAAATCGATCCGGCTGGAATGGTTTATGCTCTACCATAACATCGGCACTATCTCCAGCCGGCCATTTTACCTGCCCTGGGTTGCTTTTCGGGAGTACGGCGATTGGTGCGACAGCCTGGGCAACCTGCTGGCCATTCTCATCGGGGTAGCCGACGGTCACCGTACCGAGCACATTCTGCGCTATATGCACCAGGTGGGCATGGCCGAACCCTACCCCACCAAAGCGATTCATCCCCCTATCTACCCCAACCAGAGCGACTGGCGTGAATATTACCGCAGCCGCAACCTGAATCTACCCCACCAATATCATAACGGCGGCATCTGGCCCATGATCGGCGGTTTTCATGTGGCTGCCCTGGTGCGCCACCACTGGCTGCAAGAGGCGGAACGGCTCCTGGTCTCCCTGGCTATCGCTAACCAGCAGCCTTTGAGCGACGATAGCGGCTTCAACGAGTGGCTGCACGGTGAAACCGGCCATCCGATGGGCTTTGCCCAACAAGCCTGGTCGGCGGCGATGTTTCTTTATGCCGATCATGCTGTCCGTACGGGCAAGCTGCCTCTCTTTGATGATTTGCTGGCGGCTAAACCGGCCCCGGCCGTTGCTGCCGAGATGAATGATGTGGTCATCCGGCCCGGCGGCGGACCGGTTTGAACGATGAGATAGTGAACAGTGATCAGTCGTCAGTGATCAGTCGTCAGTGATCAGTCGTCAGTGATCAGTCGTTCAACTGTTCACTGATTACTGATTACTGATTACTGATTACTGATTACTGATTACTGTTCACTCGTAACGTCTCTTTTGACGGCTGTGCGGTAAGATGTTAAACTGGTTGATAATTTTGTTCAGATCAGTTGTCACGGTACCCCTCACGTCACTCCTCCACTTACCCCAAACCAGTCGACACCTGACCGTTAAATGATAAGGAGATTACGATGGCCCGCCGCAAAACCAATCGCTACCCCGGCGACTTGCCCCAACAGGCTGAAACCTGGCACGTGTTGACCCAGCAGTTACGTATCTGGATTACCCCTCCTGATGAAGAACCTACTCGACCCTTTGTGAGTATTATGGTCAGCCTGCAGACCGGCGTCGTCCAGGGTTTTGAACTGTCGCCCGATTATCCGGCCCCGGAACAGTTGCTCCAGGCGCTCTTCCGGGCTATGCAAAAACCGCCCAAAGAGGCTAAACAAAAACCCCACCGGCCGCGGCAAATTCAATTCGAAGACGCCGCTCTGGCCGAGATGCTGGCCCCGGAACTGGCCAAAATCGATATCGAGGCGCTGTACCACCCTCGCCTGGAAGGGATGGATGAAATGGTCGAGGATTTGGAAGATCATATGCGCGGCGGCCAACCGGAGCAAGCCGGCCTGCTCGCCACTCCTGGAGTAACCCCGGCGTTGGCGGGGAGCCTGTTTGCCGCCGCCGCCGAATTCTACCGGGCTGAACCGTGGATCCATTTGAGCGATCAGAACGTGCTGGCCATCCAGATCCCCCCGGAAAAGGAACCTCGCTTTGTGATGGTGATGGGCAACGCCGGCATCGAGTACGGCCTGGCCATGTATCGCCGTTGGGAGGATGTCGAGCGGGTTTACAGCTTTGCCGATGATCCGTTGGAGCTGCTGCCGCCCGATGGCGGCAACAGCTTCTTTTTTGACGACATCAGCCTGGTGCCTTTTGATGATCTGGAGGCCATCGAAAAGTACGGCTGGGAAATAGCCGGCGAGCAGGCTTATCCCGTCCCGATGGTCTACTTGCCGGAAGGTGACGCCAAACGGCCAAGCCGGGTCGACCTGGCCTGGTACGAAGCGGCCTTGCGAGCCATCCCGCTGTTCCTACGCGATCACCTGCAAGCCGACCGGTCTGGCGACTTCCATCCGGCTGAAGCTACCGTCACGGTGCCTACCCACGCCGGTCAGGTCGCGGTCCACCTCAAATATCCGGGCGGGGTCATTGCCAGAGAAATGCGGCCGGTCGATATGATGGATTGGCCGGATGAGGCTGGCGACGAAGATGACGAGGATGAGGATTTCCCACCCTTTGACCGCCGCGGCATGGAGGGCATGATGGCCATGTTTGGCGGCGGTTTTGACGATCCAGATTTGGAGGAAGCCCAGAGCTTAATGTACGAAGCCTGGGACGAGACCAATCCTGCCCGCCGGATCATCCTGGCGCACGAGGCTCTGGATATCTCAGCCGACTGCGCCGACGCCTACGTGCTGTTGGCCGAAGAAGAGGCCGATACGGTGGGCAAAGCGCTGGAGTACTACCGCCAGGGGGTCGAGGCCGGTGAACGGGCTTTGGGCAAGAAGTATTTTTCCGAGAATGAGGGCTATTTTTGGGGACTGCTCGAAACCCGTCCCTACATGCGCGCCCGCCAGGGGCTGGCCAATACGCTGTGGGAATTAGGCCGTTACGACGAGGCGATCGGGCACTTCCGGGAGCTGTTGCGCCTCAACCCCGGCGACAACCAGGGCATCCGCTACAGCCTACTCAACCTGCTGGTTGGGTTGGAACACAACGAGGAGGCGCAAGAGCTGCTGGAGGAGTTTGAAGAGGATGGCATGGCCGAGTGGCTCTATACCCGGGCGCTGATTACTTTCCGGGGAGAAGGTCCGAACCAGGCCGCCGAGGAGGCTCTGCAGGAAGCGCTGGAACAGAATCCCCACGTGCCCCCTTACCTGACCGGCCGGAAGCGCATTCCCAATCAATTGCCGGCCTATATGGGCTGGGGCGATGAAAGCGAGGCCAAAATCTACGCCTCCAGCTATCTGGCCCACTGGCGGCGCACGCCGGGCGCAGTGGATTGGCTGCAAGCCCATTTGAAATCCTCCGGCGAAACCAAATCTAAAAAACCGAGACGAAAGAAGGGCCGGCCGTCAAAAAAGTAAACTATGCCCAAAGTCGAGCAGTATCGCCAAACCCTTAAGAATCTGCCAGATTGGGATGCCTTTCTGCTCCAAGAATCCGGTCTGCCCGGGCCGCGGGCCAACCTGGAATTGGCCCAGGCCGTTGCGGACGAAGGCGACGCCCCCCTATTCCACCGCTATCTGGCCCTGGGACCGGAGGAAGCCCCCGCCAACTCCCCCCAACTGTTTCTGGCCGTCTGCGGGGTGGTCGGTTTGGGGCGATTGCTGGCCGAGGGTCGAAATGATGTATTGCCGCTTCTGCGCCAGGCCGCGGGCGACCCCCGCTGGCGCATCCGTGAGGCTGTCTGCATGGCCTTACAGCGGTGGGGGCAAGCGGATATGGACGCCCTCATCGAGGAGATGGCCGGCTGGAGTCACGGCAGCTTTTTAGAGCAACGCGCCGCGGCCGCGGCCCTGTGCGAGCCGGTTTTGTTAAGCCAGCCGGCTCAGGTGGAACGGGTGCTGCAAATTCTGGATGAGATTACCGCCGGTCTGACCGTAGTTCAAAACCGCCGGGATGAAGACTTTAAAGTCTTGCGCCAGGGGTTGGGCTACTGCTGGAGTGTGGCCGTGGCGGCCCTGCCCTCAATTGGGCTACCCCTGATGGAAAAGTGGCTGGCCAGCCCCGACAAAGATGTGCGCTGGATTATGAAAGAAAATCTAAAGAAGAAACGGCTGGCCCGCCTCGATCCGGACTGGGTCGAAAGGTCAACATCCCTGCTGGCATGATCGAAATCTCCATCCCCGGTTACAAAACCCTCCAACTTGACCAGCTGGTGCTGGATTACAACGGCACCCTGGCCGTTGATGGCCAACCCCTCGCCGGTGTTTCGGAGATGTTGGCAACCCTCTCAACCCGGCTGGAAATCCACGTTCTCACCGCCGACACCCATGGCCAGGTCAAGAACGCGCTGGCCGGCGCGCCCTGCCGAATATCGATTTTGCCGCCGGGCCAGGAGGATATCAGCAAACTCAACTACATTGAGCAACTGGGAGCAGAGCGAACGGTCTGCATCGGTAACGGCCGCAACGACCGCTTGATGCTGCAACAGGCGGCCCTGGGCATCGCTGTGGTACAGGCCGAGGGCGCCGCCGCCCAAACCCTGCTGGCCGCCGATGTGGTCGTCCTCGACGTTGTGGCTGCGCTCGAGCTGCTGACCAACCCGCTTCGGCTGGTCGCCACGCTGCGGAGTTGAACCTAAAGCGTGTCGCCTTGGTCGGCACTCCATTACCGGCCGGCGTTCTAAAAATATTGCCGATTCGCAGAGTTGCAACCATTCACAGTTTACAATTCATTATTCACCATTCACCATTCACAATTATCACGGGAGGCTAATCGAACAACGATGAATCAAAGTACTGCCATTGGATTTTCCCGTCGCCGCCCCCGGCTGACCATGCTGGAGCGGGAGGATTGTTTGCGCCTGCACCGGGCCTCGTGCCAGATTTTGCGGCAGACCGGCGTAAAGGTGCACAGCGAGGCCGGGTTGAAACTGCTGCGTGAGGCGGGCGCAGTGATCGAGGAAAAACTGGTCAAGATACCGCCGTCGCTGGTGGAATGGGCGCTGGCGTCGGCGCCAAGCGCCTTTAACCTGTACAAGCGGGGCACGGACCAGGTCGCCCTCAAACTGGACGGCCAGGAGGTCTATTTTGGCCCCGGTTCCGATACCCTACACTACCTGGATCCCCGCTCCGGCCAACGGCGCGATTACCAACTGGCCGATATCGCCGACTGCGCCCGCCTGGGCGACGCCCTGCCGGAGATCGGTTTTATGATGTCGGTGGGTATCCCCGGCGACGTCCCCGCCGACCGCCACTACCGTTATCAATTTGCCGCCATGCTGCGCCACACCACCATGCCCATCGTTTTTGTGTGCGACGGCCTGGCCGACATCGAAGCCATCGGCGCGATGGCCGCCGCCGCAGCCGGCGGGATGGAGCGGCTATCCCAATATCCCACCTTGTTGCTCTACTCCGAACCGAGCACCCCCTTGCAGCACGCCCGCGAAGCCGTAGAGAAACTGCTCTACTGCGCTGAGCACAAGATTCCGGTAACCCACTCGCCGGCCCCGATGATGGGCGGCACCGCGCCGGTCACCCTGGCCGGGGCGGTCGCCCTGGGCAACGCCGAGATGTTGAGCGGGCTGGTGCTGCACCAGCTCAAGAACCCGGGCGCGCCTTTCCTCTACGGCCACGGCGTCCACCATCTGGATATGAAGCATATGATCAGCGTTTACGGCGCGGCCCCGGAGTTCCAACTGGCCCGGCTGCTGGCCGCGGAGATGGGCCGCTTTTACGGCCTGCCGGTATGGGGTTACGCCGGCCACAGCGACAGCAAGCTGGCCGACGGCCAGGCCGCGGCCGACGCCCAGGCGACGGTGCTGGTGGCCCTGCTGGCCAAAACCAATCTCAACCATGATGTCGGCTACCTGGAAAGCGGGCTGACCGGCTCGCCGGAAATGATGGTGCTGACCAACGAGATCATCTCATTGAGCCGTAAATTTGTCGAGGGGGTGCGGCTGGACGACGAGGCCCTGGCTCTGGATGTCATCCACCAGGTCGGGCCGGGCGGCGACTTCCTCAGCCATGACCACACGTTGGAGCACTGGCAGGAGTTATGGGTACCCAAGCTATTCGACCGCCAGCGCTTCGACGCCTGGCAGGCCCAGGGGAGCAAGGATATCAACGCCCGTGTGCGCGAAGTCGCCATCGGCCTGATGGAGCGGCACGCGGTGGAGTCGCTGCCGGACGCGGTGGAGAGGGAGATCGACCTGATTTTGAAGGATTAAAAGGATAGTCTACTCCCCATCATCTAACCCGCAAACTGATCGAACGCGGTTTTAGCGACCAGGCTATCGAGAAGGTCCTCTATCGGAATTTGGCTCATGTTCAGAACAAGTGCTTATTATGTAGGGGCGCAAGGCCTTGCGCCCCTACCATGCACTTGTATTTAACATGAGCGCGGAATTTTAGGCGTATCTTGGCAGAATTGCTGTACGCCTCTTTTTTGTCACTGACAATCACGACTCCCATTAAAGAGCGAAATATGTTACAATGGAACCAAACAAAAAAACCCCGCGGCAACCGGGACTTGCTTGCACCTGGATCAGGTGAACGGCCACCCAATCAGGATGTCAGGTATGATATAGCTGGCTAGAAAAGTTTTTTCCAACCGATTTGGGCGGGGATTAGGTGATTAGGGGATTTTGCCCTTTGTTTCTAATCTCCTAACACCTGCACTTGCGCACAGGTGCAAGTGTCCCCCAATCCCCGCAAAAACTTTTCTGGAGGGCTATAGCATAAGGGTCGCCTGACAAAGCGGCGCTTTTTTGTTTATTCACCAAAAAGGACACCCAATGGACATCGCCACCCTAGAGAACTGGCTGTGGGAGGCGGCCTGCGCCATCCGCGGCCCGCTCGATGCTCCCAAGTTCAAAGATTACATCCTGCCGCTGCTATTCTACAAACGGCTGTGCGACGTATTCGAGGATGAACTGCGCCGGGTCAAGGACGAGCTGGGCCTGCTTGACCTTGACTTGGCCCGGCAGTTTGCCGACACGGACCGGACCCTGACCCGCGTCTACATCCCCAAGCAGGCGACCTGGCTTGAGGTGCGCCGGTCAACCGCCAAACTGGGCGAACGGCTGACCGATGCCATGATCGCCATCGGCAAGGAGAATCCCAAGCTGCAAGGCGTCATCGACCGGCGGGACTTCAACGCCACCGAGGGCGGCCAGCGGATTCTGGAAGATGAAACCCTGGCCCGGCTGATGGAGATCCTCAACCGGCAACGCCTGGGCCTGAAGGACGTAGAGCCGGACCTGCTGGGCCGGGCTTACGAATATTTGTTGCGGAAATTTGCCGAGGGCGGCGGCCAGAGCGCCGGGGAGTTCTTCACCCCGCGGGAGGTTGGGTTGCTGATGGCCGCCATCCTGGACCCGGAACAGGGCGACCGGATTTTTGATCCCGCCTGTGGCAGCGGCGGGCTGCTGATCAAGGCCCAGTTGCGCCTCCGGGAGAAGGTGGCCGCGGCCAAGGGCGTCGATCCCCATGCCCTCAAGACCGGCGATATCGCCCGCCCGCTGCAACTGTTTGGCCAGGAAATCAACGCCGACACCTATGCCATGGCCCGCATGAACGCCTCGCTGCACGATATGGAGGCCGACAT